>JAAYPK010000115.1 GCA_012519845.1 Clostridiales bacterium | reverse complement strand
CTTATGCGTAGCATAAAAATCCTTATGCGTAGCATAAGGATAGTAATACTCAATTCTATTCTTAATTATCGCCTTATTATTTAGGATTTACCTTGTTAAATTAGAACGATTATCATAATTAAAATCTTTTTTATTGGACAATTAATATCCTCTAAATCAGACAAATAAATATTAACATATTTTTGTTGTATTATCAAATTAATTATTAACAGTATTTTTTTGCTATTGCAATAAGCTTGTCTTTTTCATTTAGTTCTGGTTTATTTAACACCTCATCTAGTAATTTGTTTAATATAGTTCCTATTGTCTTTCCATTGTTAATACCTATACTTTTTAAATCAGTGCCATTAATTTTCAAATCCCCAATAGAATAACACTCCTTATTTCTAATAACTTCATCTAATAATTTATTAACTTTCTCAAGCTTCTTCTTTTTTAAAATAATACATTCATTATCACCAAGTAATGTTTCTGCTTCTTTAATCTTAAGTAAATCATAAAATAAATCTATACCTATTACATTTAACATTTCCTTTAATGATTTCTTATCTTTTATTTCCACATTATTATATTTTACAAGTGAAGAAACCTTACTTATAGTTTTATTATCATATTTAAGTCTTTTAAGTATTTTTATAGCTTTATCACTTAATGAATCTATATTATCCCTTTCCTTTGTTATCTCTGTTATTTTTAAGTTCATAAATAAAATAGTTAATTTTAAATGAATTTTGTTTTCTATAGAATTAAGACAATAAATTAGGTAATCAAACATATCAAATTCTTCATTATTTTTATTAATTAGCTTACCTTTACACTCTGATACTTCTGGTAAAAAAACTTGTAATAATCCATATGACTCTAAATTATTTACATATGATGAATCTGCTAAAAGTATTTTGTTAAATTCAATAACAATACGTTCTATAGATATATTTTTTATTGTGCTACTTAATTTTTTCATAGCCATAACTGTATCACTATCTATTTCAAATCCTAATTGTGATGCAAATCTTATACCTCTCATAATTCTAAGGGCATCCTCTTTAAATCTTTCTTTAGGATCTCCAACTGATTTGATTACTTTTCGCTGTAAATCATCTAATCCTGAAAAGCAATCTATTAATCCTGATTCTTCATTATAAGCCATAGCATTTATTGTGAAATCACGTCTTGCTAAATCTTCTTTTATATCTGAAACAAAGATTACATCATTAGGATGCCTATTATCATAGTACTCTCCATCAACTCTAAAAGTTGTAATTTCAAAACTTTCCTTATCAATAATTACAGTTATTGTTCCATGTTTAATTCCAGTTTTAATTGTTCTTTTAAATATTTTTACTACATTTTCAGGCTTTGCATTAGTAGTTATATCCCAATCATTTATTCCTCTACCTAATATACTATCCCTTACACATCCACCAACTGCGTAAGCTTCATATCCGCATTTATTTAACTTATTTATTATATACTTTACTTTATCCGGCAAAATAATATTTACTTTCATTTAATTTCCTTTCATAAAAATCGCCAAGGCACCTTTGACGACTTTGTAGCTCTGGATTCTTAGGCATACAGAGTTTTCTGAGCTTGCAAAGGAAAAGGCCAGGTGCATATATTTTTCTTTTTTATTCTATACCTTCACCAACATCACAAGCTCTATGTGAATCAGAGCCATAAATAATGTTTATATTATATCTATCAATATACTCTTTTAAATATTCCCCATAAATTTCATCACATAATTCTTTTCTTAATCCAGATGTATTATAATCTATTTCATAATTATCTTCTTTTAATATTTCAAAAATTTCATCTAACAAGACACGGTTTTTATATTTATATGGGTATTTTAAGCAGAATTTTCTTACTAATGTTATATGCCCTATTCTTTTAGGCTTATATATTCCTAAATCACTTTTAATTGATTTTAATATTGTTTCATAATATAAATCATATACTCCCTCTAAAGAACCAATATCACTTAATAAAAATTCGAAATCCCTTAACATATCAATTGCATAATAATTATCCTTATATTTTACAAAATGAACTGATAAAATTGAGTCTTCAATAAATTTTCCAACTTCATTTAAACTATCAGTAATTTCTTTTTCAAAGCCTTCAACATAATCTACTTCAAATCCTACATTTATTTTTATTTTATCTTTATATAAGGATTTGTACTTATTAACCTCATCTATATATAACTGTACATCTTTTTCTAATATTGCACATTCTATTAAAAAATTCTTATCTATTGGCATATTAGGAAGTGGTAAATGCTCTGTGAAAGATATTTCATCTATCTCTTCCTTTATTGCTTTATTTATATACTTATCAAAAGGATCTTTACTTCCATGTTGACAATAATGACTATGTATATGACAGTCTTTTTTCATTTTAATTCCCCCTATTTAAAACAATTTTGTAATAATTAATCCACAACTTATTCCTAGTATTATTCCCCCTAATACGTCAGATGGATAATGCACGTATAAATATAGCCTAGAAAATGAAATTAATATAGCAATTAATATTATAATCCCACTTACATAAATATTTACACCTAATAACGTTGTTGCAACTGCAAAAGATGAGGCTGTGTGTCCTGAAGGAAAAGAATATGTTCTTTGTTCTACAATTAAGAGTTCTTTTCCTTTAATATAGTGTTCAGGTCTTTCTCTTTTTACTATATTTTTAATAATTCCCTCCCCTATTATTGATACTAAAATTAATGCATAAAAAATCATTAATCCATTATGCCTATAATTCTTCCTAATAATTAAAAGAGTCCCAATAACTATCCATATTGTTCCCATATCACCACAAGCTGTTACAAAAGGCATTACCTTATCTAAGAATTTATTGGTAAATCTTTTATGAATAAACTTTAATATTCTATTATCTATTTCTTGAATATATTTTAATATATATATCACTCCATAACTATGTTTAATGATAATAATGAATTATTAATTTTATTTACCTCTTCATTTTTACCATAATATTCTTCTAAAGCTTCTACTACTTGTAAACAATAACTATAATATGACATAACAACTAATCTGAAATCATTGATTATAGTATTCATATTCTCTTTTATAGAAGTCATGTGCTCAATACTTGCTACACTACAATGAGATATATTGCATAATGCTTTATATATTATTTCATTTTCTTCTTTTATATCTTCAATTTCTTTAAGTTGTCTAAGTCTCCAGGGTCTTACTCCTTGTCCTTCTACCCACTCCTTAAAATATCCTTCTTTAAAATATAAATTTTGTATTAGCCATAAATCTTCAAAGCTTGATCTAACTAAATTTATACCATCAATGACAAATCCCTTACCAATTAGTATTGTTGAACTTATCATATGTTCCCCAATTCTTGTATTAATTAATCTTACATAATGTTCAAGTGAATTAGAATCATCATTTATAGCTCTTAAGAATTGATTTATATTTTCACAAATAATACATAAAGCATTAAATTTCTCTATTTCTTTATTACATACAGTTGCAAAGTTCTTTTCTATTTCTTTTCTTATAAATGAACTACTATAATTTAATGATGCCATTGCGCTTTCCTCCTACCATTTAGTTATTATATTATAACATTTTTTATTTGCTTTGTTTGATATAAATTATAATTACATAATAGTTTATAAAATTATGTAACAGTAAATGAGATTATTGAATACTATATATTAATTGAACTAACACATTTAATGTGAGAGGAGAAAATGATATGACAAATGACCAAATATCTTCATTTGATTTTTTTAGTTTACAAGAAAATAATAATTCCAGATTCTCAAATAGAAGTAGTTCTTTAAATTGTTCTGATAATAGAAGTGGCGTTTCAAGAAGCAATGGTTCTTCTTGTTGCTGTAGAAATAGTTTAAGAGAATCAATAGAACTTTTAACAAATGATGTAATTAGAAATTTTATTGATCTTGATAGTTTCACCTTGATTGGAGTAAACTGGGCCTCTACAGTAGGACAAACAACTATTAGAAGTATCTCAGAATGTAACGACCAAACAATTATTTTTTCAGACTCATCAGGTTTTACTAGAACAACTGTATGTGATTTAATTGGTTTATCATTTAATTTAATAAATCCTTGTTCAACAGAATTATGTGAAACAAGATTCACAGATAGATTTAGTTCTTTAATACAGCGTGCAATTCCTAGAATAGATGGCAGAAAAAATTGCTGTGCTGTTGAAGCAGCTTGTTGTTGTAATAAATCTAAAGCTTCTTTCCTTGCAAATTCAATTAGTCCAGTAAATATACTTGTAAATACAAGCAGTTTAATGAGTAATGCCTTTTGTAATTTATCTGTTATAACAGTATCAGATAATTTAGCTTGGTTCATTGACTTAAATAATAGAACTGTATATATTTTCTGTTTAAATGAAATTGTTGCAATGGGTTAATTGTTTATTAACTTTTACAGTAGTGGGTATCCACTACTGTTTTTTTATAAGCTCTGTATCTGGCTCTTTTAGACTGTTGACTTACCCTATTTTTTCTATCAAAATTCCCATTTGTGTGGAAAAGGAATCTTTAGGAATAAGCATCATCTTATCTTTATAAAAACTTCCATACTCGCTAAGTTCCACATCCATAGTGATATGCTTTTTTTCTCCTTCCATAAGAGTTTCCCAATCAGTTGTAACAATGTATCCCCTGTCAGTAACTTCAATTTGTGGATGGAATGGATATATTGTGCTATAAATACTCTCACGTTGTATATCACCACTAAGAACCTCTCTTGTAGTCATAAAGATTTCATTCCCTACATTACAAATTGGCACAACATAGCTATGACCAATCTTCATGGAAAACATTTCATCTGGAAATAAAAACTCATCTTCCACAGTAACAATTTCACCCAGTTCCTCCTTTCCATACCATACCATACCTTATCTACCATTATCTCATAAACTACGGTAGAGCTTCTATTAGTCAGAATCCATTCTTCACCATACTTGTAATCAGCAGCAGTAAAGGAATATTCTTTCAAATACATATTAGTGATTTTGCCTTCAACTATTGCATTGCAATCATCAAGACTGAACTCTTTAAATGCCACTATATCTGCTGAATTTCCGGAGAATCCAGCCAGTATATCTTTATTGACAGTATCAGTGTTCCCAACTAATTTACTGTAATAAACTATTTCATTCTCCTCAAAGGAATTTTCAGCTCTGTTTTCTCCATGTACTGCAGAATAATGGTTTCCATCAATATCATCTGCCTGATTTCCTGTAGGTTGTGGTGTAGTAGCTGTGAAAATATCGCTTTTAAAAATGCCAACACTAAGTAAGGTTACAAGGGAAAAGATTGACACAGCTGATACTACTTTCACCATTGCTTTTCTTTTTTTATTTCTCTTTGCGATTATTTCGCCACTAAGCTGAAACACGCTTTCAGCCATTTCTTCATAATTCTTCATAGATAAAGCCCTCCTTGTTAAGTTCTGATTTTAGCGACATTTTTGCACGATAAACAAGGTTTTCAATTTGACGTTTCTTCTTTTTCATCACGATTACAATTTGAGAATTATTGAAATCTTCAAAATAAGCCAAATATAACACCTGTCTATATTCCAATTTCAATTTACTCAAAGCTTTATGAAGGATTATTTTTCTTTCCTCTCGTATGTAGGACTTTTCAAGACTTTCATCATCACGAATGATATTCTGATAATCTTCTAAAGAAGCGTGAGACACATTTGAATTGTGTCTAATACTGTCAATGGCTACATTTCTACCAATAGTATATAACCAAGTCTTGAATGAACATTTGCCAGAAAATCTCGACTTCTTAACAACCAATTTTACAAATGTATCCTCTGCCAACTCTTCGGCAATATGGATGTTTTGTGTGAAACCGTTTAAAAATAAGATCAACCCGTCTTTGTAATCCCTAATTATCTCTATAATGCCGCTTTCGTCACCATCAAGGAAACGGCGGTAGCTACTTGCACCGTTATCCATTGATTTCTCCTTTCTGAAAGTTTTGCCTTTCACATATTAGACGGATGATCTTCCGTTTGCTCTCACCTAAAAAATCATATTTTTCCAAAAACAAAAATAGCGGGTTTCCTTCTTTACACTAGATACCCGCTAATGGAGGTTAATTATTAATATGAGAATATACTAAAATTAGCTATTATAAAATTTTAATTATAAGCCAAACCAAAAATAATAAAAAAATTGCATATACCACTATAAGCACCACAGTATTAACTTTACTAATGTAGTTTTGCCATTTATACAAACACTTTACCCGATGATTTTCATCACCTTTTTTACCAAGAAAATAATAGTATAACTTTCCACCTATAGCAAACACCAAGTATAATACAACAAGAATTGAAATGATAATAGCAACTATCATAATACATCAACTCCTAATAAGTTAAATCTTATACTAATAAATATTCAATGATGGAAGAAATTATTATTTATTTTTCTTAGAAAAAAAAGAGAGATAGCTCTCCCTTATTTTTTAACATGTGTATTTAAAATTCATAATTTTTATTAGAATTGTTATCCCAATATGTTATTCCATTTACTTGATAAGAAACAGCGTATTGGAACTTGTCTTTATTTTTCTCTGAAATCTTAATTATTCCATCCCATTCTTCAATATTGCAGCTTTCATCTAAATTTTTAAATTTTAGTGGTTCTTCCTTATAAGTATTCCATCCATCTACGGTATATCTAACAATTACATCTTTTACATAGCCTAAGTTCCTTAATACTGCTTTTATTGAATATTGCTCAGCTTTTTTATTAGAACTATCAATAACCACTTTTATTTCACTACTTCCTAGTAACTCTGAATAATTAATCTTAGCCATTTCTTTAACCTTCTCTACAGGTTTATTAACCACATTAACTTTGCTTTTACTAGTTTGTTTTTCTTTATCATCACTTTTCTTAGTTGTTGCTTTTTTTACACTTGTAGTAGTTCTTTTCCTTGAAGTTGATTTATCTGAAACTGAAGCTACTTTAGTAGCACTTGAAGCAGTTTTTGGTTTTTCTTTAACTGCCGCAGTTTCCTTTTTGATCTTTTCACTTACTGTTGAAGATTTTTTATTTGATTCCTCAATTTTTATATCTTTTTTTGCTATTGTGTTACTACTTGATACTTTTGCATTTGCTTTTCTTTCCATTTAATCTGCCCCCTTAATTTATACCATATTTTTATTAATATAATTATAATAGCATTTTTTTTTATTGTTGTAAGCAATTACATAATTATGTTACATAATTTTTACATTCAGTAAATTATATTTATATTATTCTATTCTAAAAATTTCAATTTATGATTTTTATTCATGGTATAAATTAAAAGATTATTAGTTTATTTATTTTTCATATATTATTGTATCTATATTTCCTAAATTACTTTTAACAGTTACTTTGTTTCTTTCTGTATTTGCATCGTCTAAAACCACAATTGTAAATACAACTAAGAATAAAATGATTATACCTATCATTATTTTAGTATCAAAACTAATGCCTCTAACTTTTACTTTTATACTCCTTAAAAATGATATTTTTTTTGAATTATTTTCATATTCATTCATTTTATTCACCTCACTTTATTCTTTACTTTATTTTAAAAAAAACATATGTATTCAGTTTGAAGTAATTGTAAATAATTTTGAATATAAAATTAATTTAATACATATCATTTCCATATTTTGTATTTTATGCGCATATATTTTAGTATTTTCGACTTTTTTTGATTATTTTTTTCATCATATTAGTTTTTATCCCAAAATTCCTTGCACCGATTATATATTTCATTTTCATCTCTAACTAATATTCTATTACTATATTCTTTAAGTAGTTTTTTATATTTATTTTTTGAATATCTCTCATCAATAAATAAAATTACTCCTCTGTCTTTTTCAGTTCTTATACATCTTCCTGCTCCTTGTAATACTTTAATAATACCTGGGTATACATATGCATAATCAAAACCCAAATTAAGATTATTACTTTTTTCTTTAATTATATTTCTTTCCAAACAGATTTTAGGCATTCCTACTCCAACAATTATTACTCCTATTAATTTATCATATGTTAAATCTATTCCTTCAGAAAAATGACTTCCCAGTACACAAAATCCTACATTAACCTCCTGACTTGACTTTTTAAATTCTAATAGAAAATTATCCTTTTCCTCATCATTCATGTTGTTTTTTTGTATAATTAAGTCTCCCTTAAATTCTGTTTTATCTATTTTTTCTATAATCATATTCATATATTCATAGGAGGAAAAAAACACCATATAGTTTCCTTTCTTCCCCTGAATTAATTTATTAATATAATTTACTATTTTAATAGATGTTTTTTCTCTATTAAAGTATGTTGTAGATATATTATCAGCAATCATTACTAATCTGTTATTAATATTAAATGGAGTTGGTAAATTAACTATATAATCCTCTTTAGTATATCCATACATCTCCATAAAATAATCCATTGGAATTAATGTAGCAGAAAAAAATGTTGTGGACTTTGCTATTTTTATCTTTTTACATATTACATTTGAAGGGTTAGCGCAGAATATTTTAATTTTACTTCCTTTTTTAGAATAATAGTAAATCACCACAAAATTTTCATTAAAATATTCTTTAATATTCAGAAATCTATTTATTTCAAAATACATATCTAATAATTCATTGTTATCTTCATTACTAAAAGCAAGGTATTCTTCTACAGCTCTTAAGAAATTAGATAAAATTCCACCTAACTCTTCTGGAAACTCATTATAAACTTGCTTTTCTTCAATTGACTTTTCTTGAAAGAATAAAATAATTTCATTTATTGCAGTTTTTATTTTTCTGCTTTTTTTAGAAAAGTCTTTTTTAATAATTAAAAATTTTTCTTCATCAATTTCAGAAGTATACATTTCTCGAACTCTATCTATTAAATTATGTGCTTCGTCAATTAAAAAAGTATAATCTGATGCTTTCACATCAAAAAACCTTTTTAGATATACTTTGGGATCAAAAAGATAATTATAATCACATATTACTATATCAGAAAATAATGATAATTCTAAGGATAATTCAAAAGGACATAACACATATTTTTCACTTATTTCTTCAATATTTTTCCTACTAAAATTCTCATAACTCTCAAGTATCTTAATTATTGCAGAATTAATTCTATCATAATACCCCTTAGCATAAGGACAATATTCAGGATTACAGTTCACATCACTCATTTTACATATTTTTTCTTTAGCAGTTAATGTTACTGTTTTTAGCTTTGTATCTTTACGCCTAATTATCTTAATAGAATTTTCTGCTGCTTCTCTAGTAGTAGTTTTAGCAGTCAAATAAAAAATTCTTGAAGTTAAACCTTCCCCCATAGCCTTTATAGCTGGAAAAATAGTCGAAATTGTTTTACCTGTTCCAGTAGGTGCTTCTGCAAAACAGTTTTTAGAGTTTTCTATAGCTTTATATACACGTATTGCAAATTCCCTCTGCCCTTTTCTATATTTTTCATACGGAAAACTAATTCTCTTTATAGACTCATTTCTACAATTTATCCATGAATTTTGAAATGAACATATTTTTTTATACTCTAAAACTAGATTTGTAATAAAGCTGTTTAATTCTTCAAAAGAAAAATTTTTTCTAATTATACGTGAATTTAAAGTATCTAAATTATAATAAGTTAATTGAATATCTATATTATCTAATTGATTGTCAAAGGCATAAATAAATCCATAACATTTAGCTTGAGCAAAGTGCAATGGGTTATAGTTTTCATCAATCATTAGAAGCTCTGTAGTCGTTGTTTTAATTTCATCAATTACAATTTTATCTTCCTCTTTAATAATGCCATCAGCTCTACCTTCAATGGTTATATAAATATCTTCAAAATCAAAAGTATGCCTTAGCATAACTTCCTTAGTATATTCTTCTCCATAAGAATTCTGTATTTTCTGGTGACCCTTTACACCTTCTTGAGCCTTGATTGGACTAACATATCTATTGTCAATACTTCCTTTTCTCATAATAAGTTCCACAAGATTTCTAATAGAAATTTTAAATTCCTTTTTCATTTTACTTCCCTTTACCTATAATTTTTATTAAATAGAAAAAACTCCTTAACAGGAGTCTAAAATCTGATTTATACATTTACCTATAATAAATTGCTATACTAGCAATTACTAGTATAACTCTAAGTAAAAAGTAAATTAAAGTAAGACCTAATAGAACAGAAGATTTCTAAAACATTTCTTAAAAACCTTTAAACAAAGTAATAATATTAAAGAAATCTGTGGCTTCTATCTAAGCTCTTACTTATTAATTTAACTTCTATCTCTTACATAAAATCTATCAATAATTATCAATGCCACAGCTCATCTTAGTAAGTTAATATTTCTGCTCCATTTTCAGTTATTAATACAGTATATTCCCATTGAGCTGATGGATAACCATCTTCAGTTAAAGCAGTCCAATCATTTTCAGAATCAATAAATATTTTTCTTTTTCCCATATTTATCATAGGTTCAATGGTAAATATCATTCCTGGTACTAAAAGCATATCAGTTCCTTTTTTACCTACATGACTAACAAATGGATCTTCATGAAATTGTAATCCTACCCCATGTCCTCCAAATTCACGTACAACTGAATATCCATTTTTTTCAGCATGTTTTTGAACTGCTTCACTAATATCTCCAAGAAATCCCCAAGGTTTCGCCTCTTTTAATCCTAAATCTAGACATTCTTTACTTACCTCTACTAATTTCTTGCATTGTTCATTTACATTTCCTATCATAAACATTCTTGAAGCATCAGAGAAGTATCCATTATAAATTGTAGAAACATCCACATTAATAATATCTCCATCTTTTAAAATTATATTCTTATCAGGAATGCCATGACATACCTCATCATTAATTGATGTACAACAACTTTTAGGAAATCCTTCATAGTTTAATGGAGCAGGTATTGCCCCTTTGGATATTGTAAAATCATGAACTAACTTATCTATTTCTTCTGTTGACATTCCAGCTTTAATTTTGGAAGCAACTAAGTCTAATGCTCCTGTATTAATTTTTCCGCTTTCTTTTATTGCTTCAATTTGCTCTTTATTTTTAATAATATTTCTTGGAGGAACAACACATCCTCTAAGTTTATACGCCTCAATCTTTTGGTCAAAATCGTAATGACATTTTTTATACTTTTGGCCACTACCACACCAACAAAGATCGTTTCTGCTAAGTTCCATCTTTATCTCTCCTTTAATGTTATCTAAATTTATTATATTACTTTTAGTCTAAAAGATAAACTGTGTAACAAATAATTATAGGAAAAATATCTTATATAGTAAGTGATGTAAAAAGGAGTTTTCATGAATAAGGAAAAAATGGATTGCATAGATTGTGGTACTGAATATTGCCCTTGTAAATTAGCTGAATCAGGTGAATGTATATTATGCTCTCAATTACAAGGCAAATGTTTCTGTGATTGTTTAAATTGGAAGGGTGTTTGTATTTATCAAGAATTATACAATAATGGTAATAAAGCTAAAGAGGGAAGAAAAACATATAATTGCCAAGTCGTTAATTCAATTAATTTAGAAAAAAATCTTACTATGATAAAATTTAAAGCACCTCATAAACTAGTATTAGACCTTGTTAAGCCTGGTAGTTTTGTATTTATTAGAACAGATGAAAATTATTTTTTTGATATTCCTATTTCTATTATGGATGCAGATATTGATACTAATATTTTAACTATAGTTATTGAAGTACGTGGCATTAAAACAAAACGTATTGAAAATATACAAAAAGGTGATGAAATTGTTATTAGAGGCCCATATTGGAATGGTGTCTTTGGCATTGACAACATTAATGCTCAAAAAGGTAATAATGTATTAGTTTTAGCAAAAGGTATAGGTGCTGCCCCTATGATGCCTGTTATTAGAAAATTTAAAAATAATTTTAATGAAATAGATGTATTTATTGACTCTTCCCCTTTTACCATTGATTTTTCAAAAGAGCTCCTTGAATCTTATAACCTAACTTCTAAAAAGACTAATTTGTTAAACAAAGGAAAACTTTCAGAAGAAGGCAAATTTATCGTGTTAAATTCTATTAAAGATAAAAACATAAAATTAATTCACTTAGCAGGAGCAGATATTTTGACTTATAGCATTATTGAATACTTAGAAGAGATAAATGAAAATAATATTTTACTTTCCTGCTGTAATAACTTTAAGATGTGCTGTGGTGAAGGTGTATGTGGTGCTTGTACCACTAGATTTTCTGGCCATAGAGTAAAAAGATTTTGCAAAATGCAATCTGATCCAAGGAGAATTTTTGAAGGGAGAAGATATATATGAAGGTTGTAATAGTAGGTGGCGGTTGGTCAGGTGTTGCTGCTGCAATTTCTGCCAAAAACGCTGGTGCTGAAGTAGAATTATATGAAAAAACAGATTTATTACTTGGTTTAGGTAATGTTGGCGGTATTATGAGAAATAACGGAAGATATACAGCTTCTGAAGAACTTATTGCTTTAGGTGGTGGAGACTTAATAAATTTAACAGATAGTTGTTCCCGTCATAGAAATATAAATTTTCCTGGACATAAACATGCTAGTTTATATGATGTTAATAAAATAGAAGGTATTGTAAAAGATTTTCTAATTCATATTGGAGTTAACCTGCACATGGAAAGCAGAATCCGGGATGTTGAATTTGATGGTCATAAAATTAAAGGTATTTATTTATCTGATGACACCTTTGTTACTGGTGATGTTTTTATTGAAACTACAGGAACTACCGGTCCTATGGGAAATTGTTTAAGATATGGAAATGGTTGTTCCATGTGTATATTAAGATGTCCTTCCTTTGGTCCTAGAATTAGTATTAGTGAAAGATGTGGAGTTTCAGATCTTCAAGGTGAAAGAGCTGGAGATATATTAGGTGCTTTTTCAGGTTCTTGTAAATTAGCAAAAGAAAGTCTTTCTGAAGAAATACTAGAGGAACTTAATGAAAAAGGAGTTGTTATTTTAAATATTCCAAAAGAAGATATTAATTATGACAAATTAAAAACCAAAGTTTGTCAACAATATGCCTTAAGAGAATTTGCTGAAAATATAATTTTATTAGATACTGGTCATGCTAAATTAATGACAACTTACTACCCTCTTGAGAAATTAAGAAAAATAAAAGGTTTAGAACATGCCAAATATGTAGATCCCTATGCAGGTAGTAAAGGAAATTCTATTAGATACCTTTCAGTTGCCCCAAGAACTAATGATTTAAAAGTTATTGGTGTTGATAATTTATTCTGCGCTGGAGAAAAAAGCGGTTTATTTGTAGGTCATACTGAAGCCATTGCCACCGGAACATTAGCAGGACATAATGCTGTTAGACTGGGAATTGGTATGTCACTATTAATATTACCTACTTCTATAGCTATTGGAGATATTATATCTTTTGAAAATGAGCATTCGAAAACTAGTGAAGGAAAAAAAGAAAGATATACCTTTGCAGGTTCAGTTTATTTGAAACGAATGGAAGATTTAGGTCTGTACACTATGGACATAAATCAAATTAATAAACGAATATCCAAATTAAATCTTGATAATATTTTTAAACAAAGATTATGTTAATTCTTAAATTACTTAATTGACACATCTAATTATAATTTATATAAAAAGAACACTTTTTTGTAATCTGATACCTATAGACTAGACACTTATAAAAAAAGTGTTTAAGTCTATAGGTATTTTTTATATAATGAAAACAATAATTGGAGGTTGCTAATGAGTAAGATTTTATTTACAGAAAATGATATT
>JAAYPK010000114.1 GCA_012519845.1 Clostridiales bacterium | reverse complement strand
TCTTACTCATTAGCAACCTCCAATTATTGTTTTCATTATATAAAAAATACCTATAGACTTAAACACTTTTTTTATAAGTGTCTAGTCTATAGGTATCAGATTATTTTTAATCTGCCCTTTTTTTCTTTACTTTTCTATATAATTCATAACATGTTTTACAATCATGTTTATACTTCCATCACCATTTCTTTGTATTTCAAATTTATTATTGTTATGATAGGTTTCTTCGTCAATGTATATATCAATATCTTTGTCAATTTTAAGACGGACTCTTTTTAATTTCTTATTAGCCCAAGTTTTATCCACTTCTATATTTTCATTCATGGATTGTGCAGTAACAAAATTATTAAAATCCTCCCTAACTGATGGCTCATCATTAAATAATTCCTCTGACAATTCCTTTACATTTACTATGTCCTCTTCTTTTAACTTTCTTTTTACAGTTGTTCTTATTTCTTCTGCTTTTACAGCATCTTCACTATAATTTTTTCTTGTCCATGTTTCAGCTGCCTTAAGGAAATTTTTAGTCATATCTCTTTCATTTACTACTACTTTGCAGCCAAGAAAGCTATTTATAAAATAATTAGCCCCATACTCCTCTTCCTCTTTACTTTTTTTCTGCTTATCCAATACCATTAAATTATATTTATCCTCTTCTCTAATTGGCTTAATAAAAGCAGCCTTTTGTATCTTTTGTCCGCTTCCTGGAAGCCCTGCTTCTTGAGGAACTATATCTATTCCAATTCTGTTTTCTAAAAAATCTACTTGATGAGTAAAATTCTTAACATAATCCATTTTTAGTATTCCAATCATTGGTCCCATATCTGTTACTATAGATGTTACAATTAAATCACATGATGGAATATTACAATTACTTTTTATTATTGAGAATAATTGTCTTGATAATTCCTTTGAAAGTTCTACTAAATTATCATTGATTCCATTTAAAAAGTCTTGAACTAATTCCTTAACTATATTTCTTTCTGTATTAAATTTAGCATATTTTAATTCATCATCCTTTAAACACTTTTCTATATGTTTAAATATAAATTTATAAGTGTCCTCATTTAAATCTAATTTATATTCATTTAATATAGGTTCATTACTGTTAGTATCTAGAATATGAATAATTGCTTCATTTATGTTTATATCACTTATATAATCCATTTTATTTAACTAACCTTCCATGTACAAGAAGACGTCCATCTTCTACTTCATAAGAACAAGTAGATAAGGTTACTATCCTATCATCTTTTGTAAATTCAGGTGTGTCGATTTTATACATTGAACTATTTTTAAGCTCATTTAAGTATTTCACATACTCATCTCCTGAAGATAAATTAATTTTATATGGATTAGAATTAGCTTCAATTACATATACTGAAAAAATTTCATATTCATAAACCTTATCTTTTGTTGTAATATATATTTTATTATTAGCATCTAAAAATGTTTTATCTTTAAATTTTTCTAAAGATGCAAACATACTACCATCTCTCATGTGATGTCCATGTATTACTGTATTTTCATCAATAAAAGGATTTGTATTTTCTGAAGCAATAAATATTGCTCCACCTTCATTGTATTCCTTCTTGAAATTATGATGAAGATAATACTCATTATCTGTTGTTT
>JAAYPK010000113.1 GCA_012519845.1 Clostridiales bacterium | reverse complement strand
TATTAATGATATTTTTAGATTATCAATTGAATTTAAAGCATTACCATTACCTATTGGGATATCATTTTATACATTTCAGACATTATCATATGTAATAGATGTTTATTTAAAAAAGGTAAAGGTTCAAGAAAATATTATTACGTTTGGTACATATATAACTATGTTTCCACAATTAATTGCTGGTCCTATAGTTAAATATTCTGATGTAGAAAAGCAAATGGATAAAAGAAAAATTAATCTTGATAAATTTGGCATTGGAACAGAAAGATTTATTATTGGTCTTGGTAAGAAGGTTTTACTTGCAAATAATATTGGAATGCTTTGGACAACAATTCAAGGGCAAGATCTTGGTGAAATTTCTATTGTAACAGCATGGATAGGTATTATTGCATATACTTTACAGATTTACTTTGATTTCAGTGGTTATTCAGATATGGCAATTGGACTTGGTTATATGTTAGGATTTAAGTTTATGGAGAATTTTAACTATCCTTATATATCAACAAGTATTACTGAATTTTGGAGAAGGTGGCATATTTCCTTAAGTACATGGTTTAAAGAATATGTCTATATACCTTTAGGAGGGAATAGACATGGTCTAATAAAGCAATGTAGGAATTTAATTATAGTATGGGGATTAACAGGTTTATGGCACGGAGCTAGCTATAATTTTATTATCTGGGGATTATATTATGGATTATTACTGATGATTGAAAAGTTTATTCTTAGTAAGCTTTTTAAAAAGGTTCCAAAGATATTTAAGTGGTTGTATACTATAATTCTTGTTATGATAGGATGGGTATTCTTCTCAGCAATTGACTTAAATTTTGCAATAGAATACATAAAAGTAATGTTTGGTGTAGGAAGTAATGTATTTATTGATAATAAAGCTTATTATTATCTTGGTTCAAATTTAATTCTGTTTATAATTCTTTTTATGGCTGCATCACCATTTTTAAATAATATATTTAAATGGATTAAGAAGCAAAAAGAAGGTGGAATGGTTTTAGCTATAACAATTCAACTTGCAATATTAATTATTTCTACTGCTTATTTAGTAAATGCAAGTTATAACCCTTTCTTATACTTTAGGTTCTAGAAAGGAGAGAGGAGATGTTTATATGAAAGCTTATTATAGAATATTAGGAATACTATTTGGAATAATTGTATTTGGATTTTTTGCAGCTAGCTTTATATTACCTAAAAAAACTTTTTCAGATCTTGAAAATAGAGTTTTATCACAAGTACCTAGTTTTAGTTATGATACATTAATTGAAGGAAGGTATACGTCTAAAATTGAAAGTTACATAAATGATCACTTTCCTCTTAGAAGTAACTTTGTAACACTTAAGTCATCTGTTGATGGCATACTAGGAAAGGTTGAAAATAATGGTGTTTATTTAGGGAAAGATGGATATCTTTTAGAAGAAATACAAAAACCTAATGAAAAACATATGAATGATAATATTGAAGCAATAAATAGTTTTATTGAAAAGCATAAAGATTTAAATAGTAGTTTTCTTTTAGTGCCTAATGCAGCAACTGTGTTAAATGATTATTTACCTAAAAATGCTATAAGTGAAGATGGATTAAAATATATTAATGAATTTGGAAGTCAATTAGATAGTAAAATTAAATTCATTAATCCTTATGATAAATTAAATGAACATAAGGATGAATATATATTCTATAAAACAGATCATCATTGGACTACTTTAGGAGCATATTATGGATATGAAAAATATTGTGAAGAAAATGAAATAAAAAATAAATCTTTAAATGAATATGAAAAGGTAATGGTTTCTTCTAATTTTTATGGAACATTATTCTCTAAAACTTTAAGTAAAAGGGAAAGTGGAGATGAAATAAATGTATATATTCCTAAAGATGAAAATGATGAAACTGTTGTGGAATATGTAACTGAAAAAGAAAAATCTCCATCAATGTACAGTAGTGAATACTTGGAGAAAAGAGATAAATACGGAATGTTTTTGAAGGGAAATCATCCAGTTGTAAAAATTAGCACAACTGCAAAGTTAGAAAAGGAAAGAAAACTCTTATTAATAAAGGATTCTTATGCAAATTCCTTTGTTCCATTTTTAACATCACATTTTAGTGAAATAACATTAATTGACCCAAGATATTATTATGATGATATAGAATCCTTAATGGAACAGGATAAATATACAGATATATTATTTTTATATAATGCAAATACATTTTTCCAAGATAATTCCTTAAGTGGAGTTTTAAATAATAACTAAAAAATGAGGCGCTTAAAAAAGGAATAATAAACTTTTTTAAGCAGCCTCATTTTTTAATAATTAATTTCTTTAGTTAGATTATTTATTATTTCTCTAATTTTTGACTCATCTTTTAAATCTGTTAAAATAGATATTTCATCTCCAGCTTTTAAAAGTGTAGTGCCTTTAGGAACTATAGAATTAAGTCCTCTTTTAATTGATATAATTAATGCATTTGATGGCAGTGTAATTTCCTTAATTGTATGATTTTCAATTTTTGAATTGTACTGTATTACATTAGTAATTATTATTTTATTTCTATTTTCTTTAGAAAAGTAAGGTTTATTATTTTTCTTTAGTATATTATTTAGTAAAAAATCATAAATTGGCATTGATTTTAATGAATCAGAAACAATATAAGCAATTATTGATACTATAGAAAATGATAGTAAATGACTGAAGGAAGTAGTCATTTCAGTAATTAATATTATTCCTGTTATAGGAGCTTTTACAATGGCAGTAAAATAACCGGCCATAGAAAGAATTATAAAGTTATAAAAATAATTAGAATTTATTCCAAAAAAATTTATAGATATATATGCAAAAATAGCACCTATTCCACCTCCAATTACTAATAGAGGAAAGAAAATACCACCAGGAGCTCCAGAACCAAAGCTTATTATTGAAAATAGAAACTTAATAGTAACAAGAGAAATAAGAAAAAATAATGAGGAATTTATGGTTAATTCATTAATCATACTATGTCCACCACATGAAACATAAGGGTATACTAATCCTATTATTCCACTTAACAAAAAAGGAAGTATCATTTTATATGGAGTTCTAAGCTTTATTAAGGAATAGAGGTATTGTATTTTTTCTATGGAGTAGTTATATATTTTGCCACTAATCCCTAGAATTATTCCAAGAATAATAAGTAACCAGTAATCCTTTAAAGGAAGAATGGGGCATGTACCAAAGTTAAATACAGGTTCAAGGCCAAAAATTTCTTTTGAAATATAGTCTGCTGTTGCTGCTGAGGTAATTGTAGATAACAGAATTAAAGGAGAAAAGTATTTATATATTTCTTCCAAGGAAAAAATAACTCCTGCTAAGGGAGCGTTAAAAGCAGAAGCTAAACCAGCACTTGCTCCACTACTAATAAGAAGATGTTTTTCTTCAGGGGAACTTTTAAATTTCTTACTTAAATAATCACCGGTACATCCTCCTAATTGAACAGAAGGACCTTCACGTCCTAAAGACAAACCTCCAATTATTGAAAGAGTTCCTCCAATTATTTTATATATAATGGTTTTAACAGGACGATTTATTAAATAACCTCCCATAAAAGCTTTAATTTGAGGAATTCCACTGCCACTAGAATAAGGCTCAATTTCTATTATTTTACCAACTATAAATCCAATAATAACAAGAGTAATTAACCAAATAGGTATATAATATTTATTATTAGCTAAATAATTATTAATGAAAAAATAGAATTTTTCAGCGTATATTAAAGAAGTTCTGTAGAAAATAACAATCAGAGATGATAATATTCCTACTAAAAATGATTTGAGTATTATTTTACTTTTTTTTGTTTCAAAAAGTAAATTAAGATTTTTTTTCATTTGTTTTCCCCCATTTATTAAAATAACAAGTAATATTATCTAAAAAATTATCTAAAGATATTATAATTCAATAAAATGTTATTTACAAATATAGAAATTAATGATATTATATAAATATAAATTTTGACAAAGAAGTCTATTAATTGACTTCTTTGTTTTTTTTTATTTAAATAGCACCCCTAAAAATTTAATATATATAATCATAATAAAATCTAGTTACTATTTAGCTGGATTTTATTCTTTTGTTGTATATATTTT
>JAAYPK010000112.1 GCA_012519845.1 Clostridiales bacterium | reverse complement strand
TATCATTTTCTGTAAATAAAATCTTACTCATTAGCAACCTCCAATTATTGTTTTCATTATATAAAAAATACCTATAGACTTAAACACTTTTTTTATAAGTGTCTAGTCTATAGGTATCAGATTATTCCAGCCCTTTTTTTCTTATACATAAATAATTTCTATATCTGAAAAGTTAGTATTACCACATAGATTAATACTAGGACCAACTTCGTTACTGTGGTTATTTTTCTCTTCAATACTACCTAATGTAATACTTACTTTTTTAATTATTTTCCAATTTTTAGGGATGTAAAGTTCTACTCCACTAAAAGAAACTTTTAAGTTAATATTAGCTGAATTACCTATAATGGTTGCCTTGTCAAAGTATACTTTTGCAGAGGCAAAGGAACAATCTATGTCAATATTTTGAAAATCATCAGTATTAATGTATTTTGTAATAGAACCAAAGGATACTGTACAGTTAATATTTGAATTATCTTGTTCATTAATTACTTTTTCATTCTTTTCATATATATTATAGTTGTGCTTGTAATAAGATTTTTTAAATATTAGCGATAAACCTGTGCTTAATAATAAAGTAATAATCAATATAGGCCAAGGTGTTAATGAATTAATACCTAATTCATTTGAATATAATATTCCAATAAATGCAATAGGAAATAACATCATAGGAAAACTAATATGTTTAATTCCTTTTACTGTAATAGCAATAAGAATACAAGTAAATGCAATTTTAAAAAGTCCAATGTTATGGAAATAGCCGAAAGAATCTAATAGCATACAAATAGCGATAATAATTAAAAATAAGCCCCAAAATAAATTTTTATTTTTCATATATTTAACCTCTTTTCATCTAATCTACATTTTAATGGTTTGTAATAATATCTAGACACATAAACTTTTTTGTGAGTGTTATAAAATTCAATAATACTTGAGGAGGTAATATTCTTAGTTATTGAATAAATATGATTTATATTAACAATTGTTGATTTTGACACTCTCATAAATGAGCCGGGGAGTAGTTCTTCTAATTCATATAATTTATACTTTACTAAGAAAATATTATTTTTTGTATGAGCATTAACATTTCTATTATCTGTCTCAAAAAAAACTATTTCATTTATAGGTATATAGTACTCAGTATCATCTTTATAAAATATAATTCCTTTAGATTGATTTGTAATGTCAGTAATGTATGCTTGTATTCTTTGAATGGTATCGTTTATAGTGTTACAACGAATTACTATTTCTTCCTCTTCATCATCAACAATTTCTATTTTAACCTTCATGTTTTGCACCTCCATAAATAAATTATCTCATTTTTCATAGGAATGTAAACAATATAGAAATAAGTGGTAAGTAATATTATGTAAGTGGTTAATTTATTGAATTTTTACAAAATAATTCAGGATTATGTTATAGTAAAGAAATAGAATAAGTATTAAAGGAGGAGAAACATGGAGAGATACGATATTGCAATAATTGGAAGTGGACCAGCGGGATTATCAGCTGCACTTAATGCTAAAATAAGAAACAAATCATTTATTTTATTTGGAAATAAAAATCTTAGTAACAAAATAAATAAAGCACCTAAGATAAATAATTATTTAGGACTCCCTAGTTCATCAGGCGACAAGTTAAAGGAAGCATTTACAGATCATATTAATGAAATGGGAATAGAAATAACAGAAGAAAGAGTAAATAATGTGTATGCTATGGGAGATTATTTCACTCTTATGGTAAAGGATAAGATTTATGAGTCAAAGACAATAATAATTGCAACAGGAGTCGAATTTTCAAAACCTTTAGTTGGAGAGCTTGAATTTTTAGGAAGAGGTGTTGGATATTGTGCCACCTGTGATGCACCTCTTTATAAAGGAAAAACTGTTGTTATAGTATCATCAAATAAAGAAGGTGAAGAAGAGGCTAATTATGTATCAGAATTAGCAGGAAAAGTATATTATATTCCACTATATAAGGAGGAATTAGAATTAAACAGCAACATTGAAGTTGTTTATGATAAACCTATTGAAATAGTAGGGGATAAGGTTGTTAATAAAATTAAATTAAATAGTAGAGAGATTGAAACTGATGGAGTATTTTTCTTAAAGGATGCTATATTACCATCACAACTGGTTCCTGGACTTAAGGAAGTCGATGGACATATTTTTGTAGATAGACTTATGAAAACTAATTTATCAGGATGTTTTGCTGCTGGAGATTGTGTAGGGAAGCCTTATCAATATATAAAGGCAGCTGGGGAAGGAAATATTGCGGCTCTATCAGCAGTTTCATATTTAAATGATAAATAGAAAAAAAGGAAAAGTATTGTATAAAATTAAATAAAATGCAATAATATTACTGTAGATAATTGGAAGGTGAGGAGAATTTATGAAAAAGCTTAAAAGAATATTAATGGTTACTATTTTGGGAACAATGTTACTTGGAGGAGTAATGCCAAAAGCATATAGTACTGCTGATTGGACTTACTTTACGAATAATTATACTGGGTTAATGAGACCACTTTACAAAGAGTATACTAGTTATTCTACACATAGGGCTGTTGTAAGAACACATAAAAATTGGGCAGATAATCGTTATGTTCTTACTTTTTGTAATTGGCAACCACCAGGGAATAAAGCATCTGTATGTGCATATAGTTACTTAATATATGCAGAAGGATATGGAGAAAATATGTAATAAGTATTATTTAAATTAATTATCTACAAATCAAAAAGTCAAGCAAGAATGGGAATATAAACATATATCATCTATTCTTGCTTGGCAATTTAGACAAATGAAATTTATTAGGGAATAATAAAAAAGTTTTAATCTAATTTTAATCTTTCTTATATTTTAGATTAATTTTCCAGAGGTAGTATATATACATACTAAGATATGGAGGATGATTTATATGGAGAGAATAGAAATGGTTGAAAAATTAAGAGAAAAGGCAAATGTAAGTTATGAAGAAGCACAGGAGGCGCTAGAAAAAAGCAATTGGGACATATTGGATGCAATGATATATTTAGAAAAGCAAGGGAAAGTAAAAACTCTAGAGATTAATAATGTAATAGTATCTGATGAAGCTAAAAATAATGATAATGAAAAGAAGACAGAAAAATGCGGAGGCATAGGGTCAGTAATTGGGAGATTCTTTAAATTTTTAGGTAATTTAATAAGCAAGGGAAATATAAATTATTTTGAGATTAAAAGAGGAGAGGAAAAGCCAATAAAAATATCATTAACAATAACTATAATTTTACTTATATTAGCTTTCTGGCCTGTAGCAATACTTTTAGTAATAGGATTATTTATGGGATATAAATACTCAATAGTAGGGCCTAATATAAAAAGCCCAGTAGTAAATGATATTATGTCTAAAGCTTCAAGCTCAGCTGAAAATATAAAAAGTGATTTTCAAGAAGGGTATAAAAATTAATATTTCAAATGAAGCTTAAATTAATAAATAAGAGGTTTTGATTTTTTTTCAAAACCTCTTATTTATTATCAAAAATATAATATAATGGTATAATTTAGTTATTACAAATTCATATCACAGATATGGAGGAAATAGATTTATGGACAAGTTTGAAATGGTGGAGAAATTAAAAACTAAAACAAATGTTAGTTATGAAGAAGCTAAAAAAGCTTTAGAAGAGACCGAATGGGACATTTTGGATGCGGTAGTATATTTGGAGAGGAAAGGTATTATTGATGAACCTTCTGTTGGTTATTATAAAACAAATAACAATAGGGAAGAAGAAAATAATGATGATATAAAAGATAAGAATAATAATTCAAAAGAGGAAAGTTTATTTGAAAGATTTATTGAATTTATATGCAAGTATATAGATAAAGGAAATAGTAATATGTTTAAAATTATTAATGGAGAAAAAGTCATACTGAAAATTCCATTAACAGTAATAATAGTATTGCTTATTTTTGCATTTTGGATAGTAATTCCATTATTAATTATAGCTCTTTTCTTTGAAATAAAATTTTCATTAGAAGGTCCAAATACAAATAATGATAAAATTAATTCTTTCCTTAAGCAATTATCAATAAATGCAAATAAAATTAAAGAAGAATTTAAGAAAGGTAATAAAAATGATTAAGATTTTAATTGTTGAAGATGAAGAGAAAATTGCAAGATTTATAGAATTGGAATTGGAACATGAAGGATATGAAGTAATTAAAGCATCTAATGGACGAATTGGGCTTCAAATCATAGAAGAGGGAAAGGCAGATTTAATACTTCTAGATATAATGCTTCCTGAAATTAATGGATTAGAGGTTTTAAGAAGGCTTAGAAAATTTTCAGATGTACCTGTAATAATGTTAACTGCAAGAGATGCTGTAATGGATAAGGTTTCAGGGCTTGATGCAGGGGCAGATGATTATATAACAAAACCTTTTGCTATTGAAGAATTATTAGCAAGAGTAAGAAATGCCCTTAGAAAGAAGAATTTGAGCAAAAAAATAGAAGAAAATATATTAAGTAGTGGATTATTATCATTAGATAAAGCAAAACATAAAGTTATGTATGACAAAATTGAGATAGAATTAACTAATAGGGAATTTAATTTATTACAAATTTTATTAGAAAATAAAAATATAGTACTAACAAGAGATGTGTTAATGGAGAAGGTATGTGGATATGATTATATAGGTGAAACTAATGTAATAGATGTATATATAAGATATTTAAGAACTAAAATAGATGATGTTTTTAACACAAAAATAATAACTACAGTTCGTGGCGTAGGATATGTAATTAAAGATGAATAAAACAAATGAGACTAAAAAAGTATCATCTATTGCTATAAAAATTAATGCAAATTTTGTAAGAAAGCTATTTTTAGAATTCTTGTTAATAGACATATTATTAATTGTTATTGTCCTTGCATGGTGGTGTATACAGGAGGAAGTAAGTTATTTTGGGGATTTTGTACTTAATGCTAAAAGAATATTTCATTTTCTACCTATAGAAAGTTCTTCATATACTGTAACCTGGCAAGATGGACAAAGTATGGTTAGGGATGCTAGTGAATTTTTAATAATAATAAAGAAAATAGCAAGTATAATTCTAATATTTGAAGGAATATTGTTATTAAAAGAAATAGCATTTGGAACCAGAAAGATTAGAAAAAGTTTAAGACCTCTTAATGAAATAGCTGAAACAGCAAGTAGGTTAAGTAAAATAAGTTTTGATGAAAATAAAGTGCAGAATTTAGAAGAAGCTATTTCTAAAATTAGCCCTACATCATCTGAGGAAAAGATTCATACTGGAAATACTGAACTTAAGGGACTTGAAGAATCAATAAATAACCTTTTGGATAGAATGAGAGAATCCTATAGACAGCAGGCAAGATTTGTTTCAGATGCATCCCATGAATTAAGGACACCTATTTCAGTAATACAGGGCTATGCCAATATGTTAGATAGGTGGGGAAAAGAGGATGAAAAAATATTAAATGAGTCTATTTCAGCAATTAAAAGTGAATCAGAAAATATGAAAAATTTAGTGGAGCAATTATTATTTTTAGCTAGAGGTATTAATGGTAAAACACGGCTTAATATAACTGTATTTTCATTAAAAGATATGGTAAATGAAGTATATGAAGAATCAAAAATGATAGATGAAAAGCATATATATAAATTTGATTGTTCTAGTGACATAGCAGTCTGTGCAGATCAATCATTACTTAAACAAGTGCTTAGAATATTGATGGAAAATGCGGCAAAGTATTCAGGTGAAAATGAAATAATTAAGTTTAAAATAGGTAAAAACGAAAAAGGTGAAGCATATTTTTATGTTCAAGATAATGGAATAGGGATGGATGGAAAAGATGTAGCACATATTTTTGAAAGATTTTTTAGAGCAGATACTGCAAGAGATAGAAAAACAGGAGGCACTGGTCTTGGATTATCCATTGCAAAATGGATAATTGACCAACATGAAGGCTATTTTAATGTATTAAGTAGCAAGGGTATTGGTACAAGAATTACTGTGGTGTTACCTAAAAAATCCATAAAATATTAATGGATAGAGATTAATATTTTTTAAATTTTATTAATATTATTTTAAAATAAAAGTAAGAATTAATAAAAAGTTATAATATTATGAAAAATGGGAAATCTATGATAAAATAAGATTATCATTTCATTAAGGAGGGAATATTATGGATTTATTATGCAAAAGTATTAAAGATAAGGTGGTACTTGTAACAGGTGGTACTAGAGGAATTGGATTTTCTACAGTAAAAGCTTTTCTTGAAAATGGTGCAAAGGTAGTTTTATTTGGATCAAAGCAAGAAACAGTTGATATGGCAATGAAAAAATTATCAGACATTAATAAGGATTTTGATGTTATAGGGGTGCATCCTAATTTAACAAATATTGCAGAGATAAAAGAATGTGTAGATAAAATAGTAGAAAAGTGGGGAACAATAGACGTTTTAATAAATAATGCCGGTATTAGCGATAATAAGTCTATATATGAACAAAGTGATGATAATTTTTCAAACATAATGGATATAAACGTTCAAGCTGTATTTAATGCCTCAAAAGTAGTGGCAGAGGTAATGAAGAAGCAGAAAAGTGGAGTTATTTTAAACACAAGCTCTGTAGTAAGTCTATATGGCCAAAGAACAGGAGTAGGATATCCTACATCAAAATTTGCTATTAATGGATTAACTAAGTCTTTAGCTAGGGAGCTTGGAAAAGATGGAATAAGAGTAAATGCTGTTGCACCAGGTATAATAAAAACAGATATGGTGGCTGTTCTAGATCAAAACATGATAAAAGCAATGGAAGGAACTGTTCCTGTAGGCAGACTTGGAGAACCTGAGGATATAGCAAATGCATTTTTATTTCTTGCATCAGATATGGCTACATATATAACTGGAGCAATATTATCTGTTGATGGTGGGATAATAATTTAATAAGATATTGATAAATTTAATATATAAGTTAAAAGCTTCATTTGAAAGAGTAAAATCTATCAAATGAAGTTTTTTTATTATTATGGTTGAAAATAATTATCAATTAGGTTATGATATCATGGTGAGAATTATTTTCAATTAAGTAATGGAGGAATAGAAATGATGATAAATAAAAGGTTAATTAACCTTTGTAAAGATTCAAAGAAGTATATAGTATTTACTATAATTGCAAATTGGATAAGCACTTTATGTAATATATTAATAATATTTTTAATTGGCCAATTCATAAATAAAATATATTTAGGAGAAAATATAAATTCATTTTTATTTAGAAGTGTATTAAGTATAGTGATTTTATTAGTTATTAGGTTTATTTGTAATATATTATATTCAAAGTTCTCTAATTTAGCATCATCCAATGCTAGGGTAAAATTAAGAGAGCTAATATATAAAAAGTTATTAAGAATTGGGACAAATTACACTAATGTTGAAAGTACTTCTGGAATAGTGCAAGTATCTGTAGAAGGAATAGAACAATTAGAGGTTTATTTTGGAAAGTATCTACCTCAATTTTTTTATGCTCTGTTAGTTCCTATAACCCTATTTATTTTTATGCTTTTTATTTCTGTTAAGGCAGCAATAGTATTTATTTTATGTGTTCCTCTTATTCCAATATCAATTATAGCTATTATGAAAATAGCAAAAAGGATTCTAAAAGATTATTGGAAATCTTATTCCGATTTAGGGGGAACTTTTTTAGAAAATCTTCAAGGATTAACTACATTAAAAGTTTTTAATATAGATGAGGAACGACATGCTCTTATGAATGAAGAAGCAGAAAGTTTTAGGAAAATTACAATGAAGGTTTTAAGTATGCAGCTTAACTCAATAACAATTATGGATTTAGTTGCTTTTGGTGGTGCAGCAGCCGGAACTATAATTGGGTTAATTCAATTTAAAAATGGTGAAATTTTAATTGGAGGTTTGCTAATTATTATATTACTTTCATCTGAGTTTTTTATTCCACTAAGACTTCTAGGCTCTTATTTTCATATTGCTATGAATGGAATGGCAGCTAGTGACAGAATTTTTTCTATTTTAGATAGCAAAGAAAGAAAAGAAGAAACTGATTTACATCAAGATACTAAATTAGAAAGAGTATCTATTGAGCTTAAGAATGTTAGCTTTAGTTATGATGGGAAGAAGGAAGTTCTAAAAGATGTAAATATGAAAATAGAACAAGGTGGAGTAGTAGCTGTTGTTGGAGAAAGTGGATCTGGTAAAAGTACTATAGCATCTTTGTTATTAAATAGCTATAGTGCAAATAAGGGTGAAATTCTATTAAATAAAGACAATATTGATAAATTAAGTTTAGATGTGATTTATAAAAATATTGGGATAGTTTCTACAAATAGCTATATTTTCAGTGGAACTATTTTAGATAATCTATTAATAGCAAAAAAGGATGCCACTGATATTGAAATAAATTATGCATTAGAAAAAGCTAGATTACTTGATTTTGTAAATGGATTAAAGGATGGGTTATTAACTAATGTGGGACAAGAGGGTAATAACTTATCAGGGGGACAAAAACAAAGGTTAGCTTTAGCAAGGGTTATTTTAGCAGATAGGAAAATGATAATATTTGATGAGGCTACGTCTAATATTGATGTTGAAAGTGAAGAAGAAATTTGGCAAGCCATATATGAACTTTCAAAGAAAAAAACTATATTAGCTATTTCTCATAGATTAGCAAATGTTAAGGATGCTAAGGCAATATATGTTATGAGTAACGGATTATTAGTAGAGAAAGGAATTCATAATGAATTGATTAATAATAAAAGTTATTATTATAAAATGATTGAAAAGCAAAAAGAATTAGAAAAAATAAGGGAGGTGTTTTAAGTTTGGAAAGAAAATCTGGATTTAAGATTATGAAAAGATTAATATTAGAGTTAAAACCCTTAACTGGCATTATGGGAATTACAATTACAATGGGGGTAATGGGATTCTTGGCAGCTATAGCTATAGCTGTATTTGGTGCCATAGCTATAGGAACAGTAATTGGTGATATAAATTTTATAAGTTTCAAGTGGGCTGTAATAATAATGATATTATGCGCATTATTAAGAGGGTTTCTAAGATACGGAGAACAACTTTCAGGACATTATATTGCATTTAAAATTTTGTATATATTGAGAGATAAAATATTTAAAAAACTTAGACAATTAGCACCTGCTAAATTAGAAGGTAAAGGAAAGGGAAATTTAATTTCTTTAATTACTTCTGATATAGAATTGCTTGAAGTTTTTTATGCTCATACAATAGCTCCTATATCAATAGCATTAATTACTAATACCATAATAGCGATAATTTTATATGTGATTAATCCATGGTTTGGGGTATTATCTGCAATATTTTTCATTATTGTAGGTTTTATTATTCCTTATTTTTCTTCTGGTTTGGGAAAAGATGCTGGAGTTAAATACAGAAATATGTTTGGAGAATGTAATAATTATGTTTTAGATTCTTTAAGAGGATTAAAAGAAGTATTGTTATTTAGAGCTGGTGAAGAAAGAGTAAGAGAGATTAATTCTAAATCTAAAAAAATAAATTTATATTTGGATAAACTAAAGTATCATGAAGGTATTATTAGAAGTATAACTGACTTAACAATAATGATTGCTATATTAACCTTTGTAGCCGTTGGATTCTACCAATATTCAAAGGGAATAATTGAATTTTCATGGATGATTGTAGGTATAGTTATCATAGCATCTTCATTTGGACCTGTAGTTGCACTAAGTAATTTATCTAATACTTTACTTCAAACTTTTGCTTGTGCAGAAAGAATTTTTGCAATATTAGATGAGGAGCCAGTGATAAAGGATGTTACTGGTGGGAAATCTATAAATAATGAGAATATTAATTATGAAAATGTAAGTTTCGCATATAAAAATCGAAATAAGAATATTTTTGATAATGTATCTATCTCAATTAACAAGGGGGAGAAGATTGCATTAATTGGTGAAAGTGGAATAGGTAAAAGTACATTTATTAAGCTTATGATGAGATTTTGGGATGTAGATAAGGGAAGTATATCTATAGGTAATAATAATATAAAAGACATTAATACTGAGGAACTTAGAAAAGCTCAAACTTTAGTAAGTCAGGAAACATACCTTTTCAATGAAACTATTCTTAATAATATAAAAATAGGGAAAATTAATGCTAATAAAGATGAGGTAATAGATGCAGCAAAGAAAGCAGCAATTCATGATTTTATAGAAACGTTGCCAAAGGGATATGATACAAAGGTAGGTGAATTAGGAGGAAACCTTTCATCTGGAGAAAAACAAAGAATAGGCCTAGCAAGAGCCTTTTTAAGAGATGGAAAGATTCTTATATTAGATGAACCTACAAGCAATTTAGATACATTAAATGAGGGAATAATTTTAAGATCTATAAAAAATAATTGCAGTGAGAAGACAATAGTACTTATTTCTCACAGAAAATCAACTACTGCTATTTGTGACAAAATATATAGATTAGAGGATAAAAGAATTATTTTAAATAATTAACTAGACTTATGCAGTAAATAGGAAAAATTTAAGCTACTAGTCCTAATTTGGAAATAGTAGACTCTAGATTAATCCCATTATCCGCACATTTATGTGCAAAGGCAACTATTTTTACCAAATAG
>JAAYPK010000111.1 GCA_012519845.1 Clostridiales bacterium | reverse complement strand
TATTTTATTACAACAACTACAGATATAAATGGAGTCAAAAAAAGATGACTCCTGTTCAATACAGAAATCATCTTCTTTGTGCTTAATCCTTTTTTTATAATGTCCTTGACATAGGTATCAGATTAAACCTAATAGCCTTTTGCTTTTTTGTTTTATATTAAGTTCAACATTTTTTTGAAATTAAATCTAAGGAGTGATAGGTATGATAATAAAAAAAGTGTGGAAAAGAATATTTTCGCTAGGATTAGCAACGGTAATGTCTTTATCAATGGTAGCTTGTGGAGATAGTGCTACAGAAAGTGAAACAAGTGGTAGTTCTGGAGAACCAGTAGTAACAGATACATTAAAAGTAGGACTTAATGCAGATCCACCAACATTAGATCCATTAATGTCTACAGGAGCAATTGTAAGGGATTGTAACAAGAATATTTTTGAAGGCTTATTTGAAATGGGATCTGATTATACACCTAAACTTCAATTAGCAGAAGACTATAAAGTAAATGATAATTATACAGAATATACTTTCATGTTAAGAAAGGGAGTAAAATTTCATAATGGAGATGAAATGAAAGCAGATGATGTTGTAGCATCACTTAATAGATGGCTTAAGAAAAATAATGCAGTTAAATCAATTATTAAAAATGGAGAGCAATTTGAAAAGGTAGATGATTATACAGTAAAAATTACTTTGTCAACACCATGTTATTTATTACCAAGTATAATGGTATCACCAGCACAATTTCCTTGTATAATGCCAAAGTCTGTAGTTGATAATGCAACAGATGAAGGTGGAATCCAAGAATATATAGGAACTGGTCCAATGAAATTTAAGGAATGGAAACAAAATCAATATTTATTGTTAGAAAAGTATGATGATTATCAAAGTCCAGGATATGATTTAGACGGTGAAGCAGGTGATAAAACTATTTATTTCAAAGAGGTATATTTATACTTTGTATCTGATTCAACTATAAGAACAGCAGGAATTCAATCAGGCGAATATGATATTATTAGTAATGTAGCATATAATGATATAGAAATGTTATCATCAAAAACTGATAAAGTGAATTTATACAAGAGTTTACTTGGATATGCTGGAGTAATTATGAATAAAGTAGAAGGTACTCTTGGAACTAACGAAAAATTAAGAGAAGCAATTACATATGGAATAGATTGTGATGAAATAATGAATGCAGCTTATCCAGCTAAAGGATATTATGATGTAACTGCAAGTATGATGCCAGAAGGTAGTATTTGGTATACAACAGCAGGAACTGATGCAATAAATTCAAAGAATTTAGAAAAAGCTAAAGAATTAGTTAAAGAGTCTGGTTACGATGGAACACCATTAAAAGTAATTACAAACCAAGTTTATCAACAACACTACAATGGTTCATTAGTATTAGTAGATCAGCTTAAAGAAATGGGAATAGAAGTTGATTTACAGGTAGTTGATTGGACAACAATGCTAGAGTACAAAAAGACAAAAGGAAAATATGATTTATACTTTGTTGATTACCCAGTAGTTACTGCACCAGTATCAATAAGAACTATATCACAAACAGATGAAGGATGGACTACATGGCCAGAATTCTTAGATTTATTAAGTAAAGTTAATGAAGCAAAATCTGAAGATGATGCCGTGAAAAATTGGGAAGAATGTCAAAAGTACTTAATGGGAAGATCTTCTTATGTACCACTAGGATATATGTATTGGTGTAATGCCACATCAAAAGAAATTAATAATTATAATGCTATACAATGTCAAAGCATATTTGGATGTTATAAAACTAAATAATGATATATAAAGGGTTGTGCTTTAATATGTTAGATTAGGGAGCGGCAACCCTTTATTTTACCTTAAGGAGTAGAGAAGAACTAAGAGATGAGGATAGAAATCATAGATTTCTTAAATATAAAAATTAAGAAAGATAGGGTTAGATATGAAATTACCAAATATTTGAGGAAAGGAAAACGGCGGCTTTGATTGTTTTTCAAAGCTGCCGTTTAGCTACTGTATTTTGTTTAGGTGCATATAAATAAATATTTCTATCAAAATAATTTTTGTCCATCTAAAATATTAATACCAAGCTCTTTCGCTATACCTGTTTGCTTAAATGGATTTATTTTTTCCACTATGCCATTATGCTTAAAAAGTGAGCCGGTATTTTTGAACCAAAATGTTGTATTTGTTTTCACGCATTGTTCACGGATATTAAGAACCCATTCATAGTCACATTCACGAGCTTCTCGCCCGGTTTCACCACCAACTGTAACATGCTCCACTCCATGAAGATACGGCGTTAAATCTATAGTTTCTAAAAGTGGGGCACAGGCGATAAAGCGCCGCTTTATAGGATAGGACAAAAACAACGGAAGTCGGTAATCGGCTAGTTCTTGGTGTTAGTATAAAGTAGTGGACACATTAAGTCGAACTAAGTAAAATAATATTTAGTTAAGAAAGGATGTGTCCATTATGGGAAAGGGCAGAAGATACGATCAAGAATATAAATATATGATAGTAG
>JAAYPK010000110.1 GCA_012519845.1 Clostridiales bacterium | reverse complement strand
GATGATTTAGGAAGGGTTGTAATTCCAAAAGAAATAAGAAGAACATTAAGAATAAGGGAAGGTGATCCACTTGAAATATTTACAGATAGGGATGGTGGAGTCATTTTAAAGAAATATTCACCTATAGGCGAATTAACTGATTTTTCAAAAGAATATGCTGAAAGCTTACAACAGGTTATTGGTCATATTGTGTTAATAACAGATAGAGATGCTTTTATTTCTGTTAGTGGAACAGCAAAGAAAGATTATATTGATAGAAAAATAAGCACTGATTTGGAGAAAATAATAGATGAGAGACATACTATATCCTTAGGAAAAGGAAGTACAGTAACATTACATAGTGATGAAGAAGATGGTGAGAATATTTATTCATCTCAAGTTATTTCCCCAATTTTAGCAGAAGGAGATTCAATAGGTGCTGTAATAATCTTATCGAAGGAAAAGGATAAAATTTTAGGCGAAGTTGAAGAAAAACTTGCCGAGGCAGCAGCAACATTCTTAGGAAAACAAATGGAACAATAAAATTTAGTAATAATGCCTCCAAACCCAAAATAGTAATAATTAGAACTATGTTAGGGGTGGAGGTATATTATGAAAAAACAATCCCTTATTAAAGGAAGTCTTATTTTAGGTATTGCGGGTATTTTTTCTAGGTTTTTAGGATTATTTTTTAGGTGGCCTCTTATTATGCTTATTGGTGATGAGGGGGTAGGGTACTATCAAATGTCTTATCCACTATATATGTTTTTTGTGGCAATGGCTTCAGGAGTACCAATAGCGATTTCAAAAATGATTTCAGAGAATAATGTTAATGGAAATCCTAAAAATAATTTTGTAGTAGTTAAAGAGGCAAATATATTAATGTCAATTTTAGGCATGGGAACAACTGTAATATTATTTATTTTTGCAAAGCCAGTGGTGAATTTTTTAGATTGGGATAGTAAAGCATATTATTCTTTAATCGGAATATCTTTTGCACCATGTATTATTTCTTTTTTGACAGTGTATAGAGGCTTTTTTCAAGGATATCAAAATATGACGCCTTCGGCTTTATCACAGATATTAGAACAAGCTGGAAGGGTTATTTTTGGAGTAGGATTAACATTAATTTTATTACCTTATGGAATAGAATTTTCTGCGGGAGGTGCAGCAAGTGGTGCCGCTTTTGGTGGAATAATCGCTTGTATTTATCTATATAGTAAGTATAGGAATATAAGAAAAAAAGAAAATATAGTAAAGGTTGAAAGTAATCCGAAGATATTAAATAAGATATTAAAAATTTCAATTCCTATATCTATAGGGGCAACGGTAGGAAGTATAATGAGCTTAATAGATTCAATATTAGTTCCTCAAAAGCTTTTAGACGCAGGATTTACAAGTCAACAAAGTACAATATTATATTCTCAATTAACTGGGAAAGCATCCGTTATTGTAAATATTCCTCTTACTTTATCAATGGCAATATGTACTTCAATAATTCCAATAATAGCGGAAGTATATATCCTAAAAAATAAAAATGAAATTGAGAATAAAATAAATTTAGTTTTAAAACTATCAGCTATAATATCAATACCATGCTTATTTGGATTATTTTTTTTAGCAGAACCAATAATGAAATTAATTTTTCCAGGACATTATGAAGGGGCTGAAATATTAAAATATTTATCTCTATCAATTCCTTTTATTATTATTACGCAAACAACGACATCTATTTTACAGGGAATAGGAAGATATATAGTACCTGTAATTAATCTATTAATTGGATGTGTTGTAAAAGTTATTTTAACAACAGTTTTAGTTGCTAATAGAAGTATAAATATTTATGGAGCAGTTATAGCCTCTATTGGAGCTTATGTAATAGTTTCAGCGCTTAATTTAATGGCAATGAAATTAAAAATAGGAATTAAGATGAATTTATATAATAACTATATTAAACCTGCTTATGCTTCAAGTATAATGATGATAGGAGTATTATTAATGTATAATTACGTTTATAAAAAAACATTTAGTAATAGTATATCTTGCTTACTATCCATTTCTATTGGTGTTATAATATACTCTATAGGTATTTTAGTATTCAAAATATTTAGTATTGAAGAAGTTAAAGGTAAGGTTAATAAAAGATTTAGAAAACATTTTTAGAATGGAGAGAAATTAATGATTAAGATAATGGGTTTGGGACCAGGAAATCCTGAGGCAATTACAATTGGAACTATAAATGAATTAAAAAAAAATAAGAATATTTTTTTAAGAACAGAAATACATCCAACTGTAGATTATATTAATGATATTAAGATAAATTATAAGACCTATGACAATTTATATGAGGAATCAACAAGTTTTGATGAAGTATATAGTTCTATAGCGCAGGATCTGATTAATAAGCATAATGAATTGGGAGATATAGTATATGCAGTTCCTGGGCATCCTTTAGTAGCAGAAAAATCAGTAACAAATCTTATTGATTTATGTGAAAAAAATAATATAGAGTATGAAATTATTCCAGCTGTAAGTTTTATTGATGCAGTAATTGAAAGACTTAAGATAGATCCTATCGCAGGATTAAAAGTGATAGATGCATTTGATATAAAAAAACAAGTATTAGATAATAGGGTTGGAACAATAATTACTCAAGTTTATAATCCTCTTATTGCTTCTGAAGTAAAGTTGAAGTTGTGTGAAGTTTTTGGAGATGAAGCAGAAATAATATATTGTAGAGCTGTTGGAATTAAGGGGCAAGAAAGAATCGAAAGAATCCCTATATTTGAATTGGACATGCAACAGGATATTGATTATTTAACTTCTGTTTACATACCAAGAGATATTATCTGCAAGAAAGATTTAAAAGATTTAATTGACTTGGTTGATATCTTAAGAGGAAATAATGGGTGTCCATGGGATAGAGAGCAAACTCATGAATCCATAAAAACAGCCATCGTAGAGGAAAGTTATGAAGTTTTAGATGCAATTAATAATAAGGATTATGATGCCATGATTGAGGAGCTTGGAGATGTATTATTTCAAATAGTATTTCACGCTTCAATTGAAAAAGATGATGGATATTTTAATTTGACAGATATTATTGAAGCTATATATAATAAAATGGTATATAGACATCCGCATGTTTTTAGCAATAGTCAGGTCAATGGAGTAGAAGAAGTACTTGATAATTGGGATGATCTAAAAAATAAAGAAAAGAACTTTGAAAGTATAACAGATGAATTAAATGGAGTAGCAAAAGCACTTCCTTCCTTAATTAGAGCAAAAAAGGTACAAAATAAAGCTAAAAAGTATGGATTTGACTTTGAAAATGTTGAGAATGTTGCTAATAAGGTAGAGGAAGAATTAATAGAGGTAAAAGATGTATATAAAACTAATGAAATGGACAGAATAAAAGATGAAATCGGAGATTTAATCTTTTCTTGTGTTAATTTAGCAAGGTTTTTAGAAATTGATAGTGAAGAGGCATTAAACCTTTCAACTAATAAATTTATAAAAAGAGTAGAAGCAATTGAAAAATTTGCTACCGAAAAAGGATTAAACTTTAAGAAATTAACTCCAAAAGAATTAAATGATTTATGGATAAAATTTAAACATTTAGAAAAATAATCAATTAAAGAAGGATTTTAATACTTATTGGAGAATAATATATCTTATTAATACTATTTATTTATGTATATTCTATGAATATTTGGTTTTATATTCAAAAATCTATAGACTTGTTGTAAAAGTGAATATATAATAGGATAATGTAAGAATAGTACATAAAATGATTACTAAGGGTAATCGAATTTTAAGGAGGATGTTTATAGTGAATAAATCAGAATTAATTGCTAGTATCGCAGAAAAAGGAAGTTTAACAAAGAAAGATGCAGAAATAGCATTAAAAGCTTTTATTGAAAGTGTTGAAGAAGCTTTAGAAAAAGGTGATAAAGTTCAATTAGTTGGATTTGGTACTTTTGAAACTAGAGAAAGAGCTGCTAGAGAAGGAAGAAACCCTAGAACAAAAGAAGCAATAACAATTGCTGCTTCAACTGTTCCAGTATTCAAAGCAGGAAAAGAATTTAAAGAAAAGGTAAATAAATAATTAAAAGAACCCGAGGTATCTCGGGTTCTTTTAATAGAAGTATAAGGAGAAGTAAAGTTGAGACTAGATAAATATCTAAAGGTATCGAGAATTATTAAAAGACGAACTGTAGCAAAAGAAGCTTGCGAAAGTGGAAGAGTAAGTATTAATGGGAAAATAGCAAAAGCATCTACTGAGATTAAAGAAAATGATATTATAGAAATTTCTTTTGCTAATAGAGCCATAAAGGCAAAGGTTATTAATATTTCTGAACATGTAAAAAAGGAAAATGCTAAGGAAATGTATATAATAATTGAAGGCGAAGAAGATAAAGAATAAATTAAGAATAACAAGCCTTTTTTTTTCATATTCTCTTATATGATAAATTTTATAGGAGAATAAGATGGGAGAGGAAAAGAATAGTAATTTATTACTGGAAAATAGAAAGCATCTTACTATATCGGGAGCTATAGAAGTAATAGCCTTTGATGAAGAAAAAATAATATTAAGTACAAAATTAGGTAGATTAGATATAAAAGGCGAAGGATTAAAGATTAATAAGTTAGATGTGCAAAATGGAGATGTAACAATAATAGGAACATTAAATTCGATGATATATAGTACAAAAAATGTAAATATGAATAAAAAAAATATATTGAAAAGGTTATTTCAATAGGATTTTATGCCACTACAATTAGGTGTTCAATTTAACATTATACTATATGGCCTTTTAGCAGGTATATTATCTGGAATACTATTTGATATTTATAGAAATATCAGAGGTTTTAATGTGCCTAAAATAATAATGTTTGTCCAAGATATATTGTTTTGTATTTTTTGTTCTATATTTATATTTACATTTCTATTATATATGAATTATGCATTTTTAACTTATCATGTGTATATATTTTGCTTTATATCATTGCTGATTTATTTTAAATTTGTAAGTAAATTCGTTGTTATAATTCAAAAAAAATTTATTAATAAAATAATAGTTTTTTTTAGAGTAATAATAAAATCTACAGGATACATTGTTAAGATAATTTTGTCAAAACTGGGTATAAAAAATAATTAACAATAAAAAAATAACTTGAATAAAATACCTATAGTGTTTACAATGTTAGTATAGACTGTTGAAATGGGGTGCTATAGGTGAAAAGGAAATTAAATTTCAAAAATTTAATAATTTTAGTACTATCAATTATTTTTATTGTAGGTTTTATTAGACAAATGAATGCTATTAATAGACTTAATGAAGAATATCAAAGTAAACAGAACTACTTAAAGGAATTAGAAGAAGATAATGCTAGATTAAGAGAGTTATCAGATAAGGTGCAAAGTGGAGAATATGGTGAACAATTAGCTCGCGAAAGATTAAATATGAATAAGGCGGGAGAATGGTCAGTCATTAATAAACAAAGTGAAGGAAATTCACAAAATTAGGTTATTATTTTTATAATTAACATATTTTAATATTTTAAGGAGGAGTCTTTTAAACATGACCTTGGCAGCAGGAAACATATTAGAAGGAACAGTGGTAAACATAACAAACTTTGGAGCTTTTGTTGAAGTGGAGGGTAAAACTGGATTAGTTCATATCTCAGAAGTGGCAGATTCGTTTGTGAAGGATATAAGAGAATATCTAAAGGAAGATCAAAAGGTAAAAGTAAAAGTTATTTCTATTGACGACAATGGGAAAATTAGCCTTTCAATAAAACAAGCTAATGTTCAAAAGAAATCAGTAAAACCTGTTGAATTTGATTGGGGATCAGAAAAATCTAAATCTGGATCAATTAATTTTGAGGATAAGATTTCAAAATTTTTAAAAGATAGTGAAGAAAAAATGCAAGATGTAAAAAAACATCAAGAATTTAAAGGTAAGAATAGTAAAAATAAATCATAAACTATTTTAGAGTAAGAGCTAGAATTAATACTAAGCTCTTATTTCATTTTATTAAAAAACATATAGAAAGTGAATAATAACAAGGAAATAAGTGAATTGTATAATATTTCAATTAAAAAAGTATAGAAAAGATGTTGACAGTATATTAATCATACTATATAATTAGTTTTGTCGCTGAAAAGGCGATAAGAATTTATGGGTATGCCGAAGTGGCGGAACTGGCAGACGCACAGGACTTAAAATCCTGCGGTGGTTAAACACCGTACCGGTTCGATTCCGGTCTTCGGCACCAATAAAACATAATAACGCGGGGTGGAGCAGTTGGTAGCTCGTCGGGCTCATAACCCGAAGGTCGTAGGTT
>JAAYPK010000109.1 GCA_012519845.1 Clostridiales bacterium | reverse complement strand
CAAGCATTGCTTGTGCTGCTTGTTGTAAGATGTTGTTCTTAGAATATGTTAGCATTTCTGCTGCCATATCTACGTCTCTTATTCTACTTTCTGCTGCTTGTAAGTTTTCTGATGCATTATCTACATTAGCTATTGTATGCTCAAGTCTATTTTGTACTGCACCATATTTACTTCTTTCTTTTGATACTGCTTCTATTGCATCATTAATTTGGCATATTGCCTTTGTTGCATTAGCATGATCTTGTACACCTATTGATGTACCAGTTGTAGTGTCTGCTACTTTTACTGATAATGTAGTTGCATTCATTGATGAGAATGTAACTGTTATTGCTTGTCCACAGTTTGCTCCAACTTGTAAATTAACTGCAATTGCTGTTCCTGCTGCTGATTCAGTAGTATCTGCTGCTCCAGCATTTAGAATATTTTTTGTATTAAATTGTGTTTGTTGACCAATTCTTGAAATTTCTGCACTTAGTTGTTCTAATTCATCTTTTATTGAATTTCTATCAACTGTTACATTTGTATCATTAGCAGCTTGTGTTGCTAATTCTCTCATTCTTTGTAGAATGCTGTGAGTTTCATTTAATGCTCCTTCTGCTGTTTGGATCATTGAAATACCATCTTGCGCATTATCAGATGCCTTATCTAATCCTCTTATTTGTGCTCTCATCTTTTCAGAAATTGATAATCCTGCTGCATCATCTCCAGCTCTGTTAATTCTTAAACCAGAGCTTAATTTCTCCATTGACTTTGCTGCGTTATTTGTGTTAATTGATAAATTTCTTTGAGCATTCATTGCTCTCATATTGTGGTTAATAATCATAGTTGATTCCTCCCTGATTTTTTAAATTAGACATCCATGTCTTTTAATATATTTATATAAGCACAATGCTTATAATTAGCTTTAACATGATTTATTTTTATCACATATTTATTATCCCATATTTTTTGGTATAAGTTGTTAATTGCTGGTTAATAATATTTGAATTTAAATTAATAATTATTAATAGCTGTTATCTTTTACATTTATTATTTCGACATTATTTTCTATTACTTTATAGCGTATTTATGAACATTTTTTAAACTATTTTAATTAAGCAAAAAAAAAGAGTATTACAACAATTATTAATTAATGTTGTAATACTCCTTACAATTACACTTTTCTTGCGAATAAATTACCACTTCTATTATTTTTCATGTAAGCTGAATAAGCTGACTTTCTCGTTCCACTAACTTGAATTTGATTCTTATATTCTTCCATCTTTATCTTAATAAGTTCTCCTAGTAATTTATCCTCTTTATTAATTTTCATGGAGATATATACATATTTTTTTTCATCCTCACTTATTGGAAGATTTTTAATTTCTTCTAGTATTTTACCTCTTCTTTCCATTGGAGGAACTATATTTTTATCTTTCTTTAAATCTTCTATCATCATAATCGTTAAATCTTTATATTCTTTAAACAATTCATTTATCATGATGATGCCCCACCAAAGAAGTTACTCAAATACATTGCTTGTGAATTAAAATTATTCATTGCAGTTTCTAGTGATGCGTATTTATTATAAAGAGCTTGTTCTTTATCTGATAATGTACTGTTCATTTGTTTTATTTTCTTTTCATATTCTGTAATTTGTCTTGATAAGGTACTTTGTGTAAAAGACACAGTTCCTTCTATACCTGCTTTATTTATTAATGCAGATTTTGAAGTAGATACAAACTCATCATTTAGAATATCCTTCATCCTGTACATAATACCAGTTCTACTTTTAATTTCGCTTTCAGTCATTCCAGTTGTATCTTCTGGTTTTTGAAGGAAAATGTTCATTACAGCCTCTGAATCTGATTCTAACGCTGCTGTTAATTTATCTTCGTTAATTTCTAACATTCCATTTTTGGTAGTATAATTTTTTAATGGGCTTATTCCAATTGCCTCTAATGTTGTTGTTGAACCTATAACTGAACTTGTCATTGCGTTCTTTAAATTATTTACAATTCTCTTTAAATCACTATCTCTACTTAATTGACCCTTTTCAACTTTTTCATTCCAAAGTTCAATTTCTTTTTCTGTCATTTCTTCCTTTTGTGAAGCTGATAAAGGTGCATAACTTCTATCATGAGTTTCTAAAGTAAGTTTATTTAACTTTTCAATTAGTTTATTATAATCATTTACTAGATTAATTATTTTATTTTTTGTATCAGTTACATCAGTTTTTCCTACAAACTTTGCTTCACCTACATCAGTTATATTAAATTGAACTCCATCTAAAACTGGTTTATTAGTTGGTGAAACATTTGTATCATCGTAAACAACAGTACCTTTTGAATTACTAAAAGTAGCGTGAAGATTTTTACCTTCAAATGTAGATACTGTTCCACCTGTAGTATGTGTATCTACAGCAGTTCCACTTGTGAAAGTAAATTTTTCTCCTGATGTATTTGATTCAATTGTAATATTACTTAAATCATCAGATAAAGTTGATTTTAACCCTACAGTTGAAAGTTTGCTATTAATTGTAGAATTAATTACTCTTGATTTTTCTTTTTCAAGTTGTTCTATTTTTGTTGCCTCTTCAGGAATAGTACCATCTAATTTATCAATTTCTTCTTGAAGTGATTTAATGGAATCTTTTAATTCACTAGCCTTAATAATAACTGACTTGCCACCAACATTAAACATTAAATCTGATGCTGTATCACTATATAAATCACTTACTGACCATCCTGCTGTAAGTATTTCTGGTGATGTTGTACCATTTACAGTAGCATCAACAATTGAACCACCTATGTTAATAGAAAATGTTGAGCTTTTCCCAGTCCCTTTAGTTTCTATAGTAATACCTTCTTTAAAATCAGAAACACTTGCTGTAAGTCCTATTGATGTTACTTTAGAATTAATTAATGCAGCTTTTTCCCTATCTGTTTTACCATCTAATTCTGATGCTTTTATGAATACAGATTGATTGTTTGACTTAATTTCAATATCTCCTACAAGTTCTGAACCACTATATGTTTTTTTAGCTGTTTCAGCCACCTGAGTAACATTTACTTTATAATTATCCTTTACTGCTCCAGATAAACCTGTTGCTGTAGCTACCATTGTATCAGAAGAATCAAACTTTGTAGTTACATAATTCTTACTACTTAATAAAGAATCTGATTTTGCAAGATTAAAATATTTGTCGTAAAATTCTTTTCCTTCTGAAATTATGTCCCTATATAACTTTTGCTTAATTTCAAGTACATCCTTTTTCTGAGTCTGTAAATCTATTTTGGTTTGATAAGCCTTCATGGTGGTTTTTACTAACTCATCAACATCAAGTCCAGTTGCTAAACCTGTAATTCTATTAGCCATATAAATTCACCTTTCTTTCTTTTTTATATATTACTTCCTTTTGCCTTTTCATAAGTTTCATACCATAAATTCCTTATATCCTCGATTAACGGAATTACTTCTCTTAATATTTCTACATCTTTCTTTAAATTAGCTTCTATTAATTTATCGTGGATAAATTGGTATACTTTATATAATTGTATTGCCCATTCTCCGGCACCTTTGTCTAAAGTCGCCATTAATTCTACAAATAAATCCTCGGTTTTCATAATGTTCTCATGAGCTTTTGCTGGATTTTTTTCAACTAAAGCTATTTCTGCTCTTTTAGCAAATTTTACTGCCCCATCTACTACCATAAGTAATAATTGATCTTTTGATGCATAATTTACACTATTATTCTTATATACACTATACCCATTAGAATACATATATACCCTCCTACTTTGTTTTATCTATAAACAATCCTCGTTTGTTTTCTAATATAGATTCTTTTTCTGCATTTACTTCTATAGAATTATTTTTCTTAATTTTTATTCCACTAATAGTTAAATATCTTTTATCATTATTTCTTTTTCTATTTCCATTACTTTCTTCTTCGTTTACTTCGTCAACAAATGGTTTTTTAGATTTGTTGTTTTTAATATATATATTTCTATTTCCATGAATCTTATCATCTTTTGTTTCTTCATTTATTTCTCTTCTTATGTCTGTTTGAATTTGATTTAATTTAAACATGTATACTATGCCTTCTTATCTACTAATATTCCAGCTAATTCACACATTTTTGCTACCATGTCAACAATATTTTCAGGTGGTATTTCTAGAACAATCTCATCTGTTTCATCATCTACTATTTTTATCATTAGTCTATTAAACTCTTCATGAATTGAATATTCTGCATGAGTTTTATCATCTGCCAAAAAATGATTTAATTTAGTTAATGCTTTATCAATTTCGCTTTTAGTATATTTATTATTACTTACATTGCTTATATCATTTTTCTCTTGATCAACCCCATAAACTTCCTTGTTCGTTGTATATTGTACATTTAGGTTTTCTTGCCTTCCTTGACGTTCAACCTTGAGATTCATTTTAATCACCTCATTTTTTTATATTATTAAGTAAATTTAAATCTACTTTGCTAGCTTTTTTATTTTCCTCTTCAATTGCTTTTACTAATTCCTTTCTTAGTATTAACATATCTTTTGGAGCATTTATTGCTATTTTTACATTTCCATCTTGAACTTTAGCAATACTTATCTCAATATTATCTCCAATATATATCGATTCTCCTTCTTTCCTAGTAATTACTAACATCTGCTTCCTCCTTATATATTGGATGCTTAATTTCATAACTTTCTTTTGGTAATATAATCTGTTCTCCTAATAAAGACTGCTCATTAATTACAATTGGTGCTCTTAAATTAGTAGTCATTTTTCTATAATCTGAATTTAAAATAACAGTAGTATATAAAGTAACATCATCTTTTGATTCTATTTTTAAGTTCTTAATAACTTCTTCAGACAAATTGATTTCATAGTCATTTTTTATGTTAAATGGGCTCATAACTACTAAACTAATTTCTTTATTATCTAAGCAATTTAAAACTTTATATTCATTATTCCCTTTTATATCTTGAAGATCATAGTTTTTATAACTTTCAAGACCTAACAATCCTTTTTCAAAAAAAATTTTCATATTTATTCTCCTTAAATATAATCTAAAATTGTTTGTGGTAATATTTGTGCACTTACTTGAAGTGATGCTTGATAAACAGTTTGAGCTATAGCATATTCCATTGTTTTTTCTGTAAAGTCAATATCTTCTGTCTTTGACAAAATATCAGTCATGTTATATGTTTCATCACCATTTTTAGTTTCAGCAGCATCCATTCTATTTTGCTTTGCTCCAACTTCAGCCCTTACTTTTAATAAATTTGTTATTACATCGTCTATACCTTTTAAATTTTCATTTGTTATTTTGGCATTATCTATTTCATCTGGTGAATTTAAATTATTTGTAATTTCACTTAATAACTCAATTGCATTAATTGATTTGCCATCATTATTCTTAAATAGAAGTAAATCAGTTGCGCAAACATTATATTGCATTATTACGCCTTGAGATATTTCTGTATTTAATTCACCCTTAAGCATATCTATTTGATACATGTCGTTAACATATGTACTATCTAAATCAAGGGAATTTCCATCTTTATCTAAAAAAACAAGAGATTTATTCCCAGTAATAGCACTTTCAACTGCATCTATTGGTTTAGATGCGGTTTTAGTTCCTCCAAATATGTATTTTCCATCAAAATTTGTATTTAAAACTTGGGATATTTCAGCTACTCTTTCATTAACTTCATCTAAAATAGCATTTCTTTCATCAGATCCATAACTAGCATTTCCTGCTGATACCATAAGTTCTCTAACTCTTTGCATAATATTGGTTATTTGATTTAATGCAGAATCAGTTGTATCTAGCCAATTTATTGTATCTTTTATGTTTTCATTATATTGTTTATTAGCATTTATATCAGTATAAAGCTGCATACTTCTGGCAACCTTATATGGATTATCAGAAGGTCTACTTATCTCTTTACCTGAAGATAGTTGTTTATTTAAAGTTTGCATATTATTTAGATTTCTAGTCATATCACTCATATAAGTGTTTTTTATCATTTTATTCGTAATTCTCATTTCTAAATCATTACCTCCTTACTATCTCTTTAAGCCATTAACAACCACATCTAATAATTCGTCAATAGTGGATATTATTTTTGCATTTGCACTATAAGCATGTTGGAATTGAATTAAATTTGCAAGTTCTTCATCTAAAGATACTCCTGCTACTGACTGTCTACTATTTTCCAATTCATTTAGCATAACGTTTTGGTTTATTTCTTGCCTGTTAGCTTCCTGTGCTTGAACACCTAATTTATCAATAATATCTTTAAAAAATGAGTCCATTGAAGTACCACTAGTATCATCTTCAATTGTCATACCAAAATTAGTTGTAACTAAATCATCTCTTGAATTAATTACTGTTCCAAAATCTTGTATCCTTATTAATGAATCTCTTAGTTTTGCAATAGCTAAAGCTCTTGCCCCATCACCTTCTCCATCAACATTATTTTCATTAGCATATGAAAAATTATTATCATGAGTTCTTGTTTTAAGTTTCATAACATCATCTATTAATTCAGTATTAATAGAAATATTCTTAGCTGTAATTTCACTTTCTGCCCTTAGCGTTTCATCTAAATTACTTAATAATCTATCAGAGCCATAATAAGCCACATCTTGATTAACAAAGAATGGCATGAAATCTTTTTCTGGATCTCCTCCAGTTTGAAGTGGATTTGTTAATCCACTATGTATAGCATTTACAGAAAATGCTATAGCCTTAGCTAATTTATTTAATTGATCTATATAATTTGAAATATCATCTTGAACTGTAATATTACCAGCTACCTCACCTGAAGAAGGTGTAAATACCATTAATTCTGCCCCATTAATTATTCCGTTATTTTTTATTTTATATCCATCACCTTTTACAGCATTTCCTTCTTCATCAGCCCAAATTAATCTGCTTTTGCTTAAATCTTCTATTTGAGAATCTGTTAAATCTGCTACCCTGATTGTTTGAAAATTTTCAGATTTACTTGTATCTCCAAGTTTTGCATAAGTAATAACATGAATATTTGGATAATTAGGATCTTTTTCAATAGATGTAATATATGAAAATCTTGTTTGCTGATCATTTGGAGCTGCACTTACTAATGTAGGATTTTTCATTCCGCATGAATCTACAGTTTTTACATCTATTCCATTAAAGGATTTTTCATCAACAGTTAAATTAAACTTTTTGCTTAACTGATCTAATAATAAATCCCTTTTATCCATTAAATCATTAGGGTTTTCTCCTGATGCAGTAACCATTTTTATTTCTTTATTTAATTTGTTAATTTGATCTAAAGCACTATTTATATCTGTACAATTATTCTTTAACAAACTTTGTGCGTTAGCTTGTAACTCTTCTAATTTAATTGCCACATGATTTAAAGAAGAAGTTAATGACACTGCTTGTTGAATAGCTACCGTTCTTGCATTTGAACTGTTAGGTTGTTTTGACAACTCTTGAAATCCATCAAAAAACTTTCCAAGTAAAGTTGAAATACCTGTATCAGATGGTTCATTAAAAATACCTTCGATTTGATAAAGAACTTCATTTCTTACTTCAGCTTTTCCAAGGGCACTACTTTCTCCTCTAACTTGATAATCTAAAAAAGTATCTCTAATTCTATTAATCGCCTCTATTTGAGCACCAGTTCCTACTTGTCCTTTATACATTCCTGGCGAAGATGGTCTTGAAGTTACTATTTCAGCTCTTTGCCTAGAATATCCCTCTGTATTTGCATTAGCCATATTGTGTGATGTTACATCAATAGTAGCTTGTGATACATTTATTCCTCTTTTAGCAATGTTAAATGTTCCAAATAATCCTGACATCTATATCCTCCTTTTATCTAGTTAATTTTCCATATGAGTTATATGTTTTATTTTCTCTTCTTGGATTTATTACATTAATAATTTGGTTGTTAAACCCAATTTGTTGTTTTATTAATAGCTCATTAGTATCTTTCTGAAATTTAATACTTTCAATTAATTTTACCGTTCTTCTATATCCTTCACTTAATTCTTTATAATGAGTTTTATTTACAATTTCTTTCATGCTCTTATTTCCAATTAATTTTCGTCTTGAAACTTCAATTTCCGCAACTTGTTTATTGCAAGCTTTTATTCTATCTACTAATGCTTCAAGCTCAAAAACATTTTTAGTCATAATATTTTTGTATTGTTCATCTAAAAGTACTAAAACTTTTTTTAATGCTTCTTCTTCCTTTAATATAATTTCCGATAATTCCTTATCAATCATACCTTCTTACCTCTTATATAGTCTAAAATACTTTGTGCAGTTAATTTTGCATCTACATTATAGGTTCCATTCTTAACTTCATTTTTTATTATCTCTAGATCATTACTCTTATCTAGATTTGTGTTCTCTAATGAATAATTTCTTAAACTCTTACCTATAGATGATATTTCAATTGTATCTTTTTTACTTGAAGCACTATTTACATTAATACGATTTTCTGAGTTCTTGTTATAGGTATTAATTATATTTTGAGAGTTTATTCCACTAATCTTCATAGTTATTCCCTCCATATATTATTTCTTATTTTTATTATCGTCTTATTGTAAATATAATTTAGTATAATATAAAAAATAATTATGAATAAAAAAAGAATGATACAGCTTTGTGTTGACCCTATAGGCCTAAAAATACTACACAAAACTTTATCATCCAACAATTCTACTGATTAATATAAAATTTATATAAAGATTATTTTAATGATTTAATTCTTTCAGCATTACTAATTATACTAGTTATTCTTACCCCAAAGTTCTCATCTACTACAACTACTTCTCCAAAAGCAATTTTCTTTCCATTTACTAGAATTTCCACAGGTTCTTCTGCTAATTTATCAAGTTCAACTAAAGACCCAGTACTTAATGACAAAATATCTTTAATGCTTTTTCTAGTTCTTCCTAATACTACTGATATATCAAGTGGAACATCTAATATCAAGTCAATATTTTGAGGGGCATTATTTTTCCCAATAGGGCTTAAAGGTTCAAAACTAGCTTCATGTACATCTGTTCTTACTTCAGGTTGTCTATTTTCAACAATTGGTTTTTCAACAATTGGTTTTTCAACAATTGGTGGTTGTTCTTTCTTTTTCACAACACTCTCTCCCTGCTTTTTATTCTCTTCAATATTTTTTTCTTCTTGTGTACCTTCATTTCCCATCATTATAGAACTTATTTTTTTAGCTGTATCAAATGTTAATATCTGCATTATATTACTATCAACTAAATCGCCTATTGTCATATGAAAATTTACTCTTACTATTCTTTCATCTTCTGGTATCTTATCAGATAATATTTCAGATTTCTCTCTCCAAATTTTAGACTTTGGAGGTGAAATGTTAACTTCTCTTGAAAACATTGTTGCCATTGAGGTTGCTGCAGAACCTATCATTTGGTTCATAGCTTCTTGTACTGCACTTAACTCTATTTCTGACAAGTCATGAGCTTCAACTTTACCATCTCCACCCATCATTAAACTTGCAATAACTGCTGCATCTTCAGTTTTAATTATTAAAATATTTCTTCCTGTAATTCCACTTACATATTCAACTTCTAAAACTACATTTGGTGTATCAAATCCATCTTTTATTTCTGATAAAGTTGTTTCAGTAACAACTGGTGTTGTAATATTTACCTTTTGGTTAATACTTTGATACAAGGCTGTGGAAGCTGCCCCCATGGAGATATTTCCTATTTCCCCTAGTAAATCCTTATCTATATCTGTTAATACTTCTTCATTTTTTTCTGTTTGTTCATTATTGTTACTACTATCTCCATTAAGTAGTGAATTTATTTCTTCTTGAGACAAAAAGCCGTTACTCACTATCTTTCACATCCTTTTCTATAATTTCTAATACAGTTACTCCCATGTTTTTACCTATAGTTCCTGGTTTGGCATAATAATATGGCTTATCTTCAATATATAATTCTATAGGACTAGTACATTTAGTGTTTAACTTTAAAATATCCCCTTCTGTTAATTTTAGGAAATCATCAACACATAAATGAGTTTCACCAAGTTTTGCACAAAGATCAATTTCTACTGGGTTTAGATTTTCTTCTAATTTTGCTTTTGACTCTTCCGCAAATTCATCTGAATCATTTTTAAACCAATACTGAACTACTAATTTATCCAATACTTTTTCAATGGACAAATATGGAATACATAGATTTATGAAAGAATTACTTTTACCCATTTCCACTGAAAAAACAATTAATGCCACTGGTTCATTAGGCGCTAATGTTTGATTAATAGCTGGATTAGTTTCAATATTTTCAATTTCAGGTTCTACTTTCATTATATCTTCCCAAGCCAAGGATAAATTTGATATCATTCCTGCATTTACCTGTTTCATAATATTTTTGTCTATATCCGAAAATTCCTTATTTGTACTCTTTCGTTCACCACTTCCACCTAATAAAATATCAATTATCTGAAATGAAAATTGCGGATTTGTTTCAAATAATAAGCTCCCATTCAATGGTGGCATCTTAAACATTGTCATTATTGTTGGATTTTGCACTGAATGAATAAACTCTTCATATGTAACCTGCTCTACAGTTTCTATTTTCACCTTAACATTTTTTCTTACTTGAGCAGTAAGATAATTTGAAATTATCCTAGCAAAATTATCATGTATTAGCTCAAGAGTTCTTATATGATCTTTAGAGAATTTTTGTGGACTTCTAAAATCATATATCTTAACTTTATGTTTTTCCTCTTCAGTAGCAACTTGTTCTGGTTCTAATTCTCCTGTAGACAAGGCAGATAACAGTGCATCTATTTCACTTTGTGATAAAACATCTGCCATATATTTACCTCTTTTCTTAATTAATTTAGTAGATTATCTATATCTATAATTGTTAGTAATTTATCGTCCTTATTTACTATTCCCTTTATATACTGTGAATTTTGACTTGATTCTGTCTTCTGTATTTCTTTTTCATCTATGTCTAAAACTTCTTCTACTTCATCTACAGAAATTCCTATTTCCTCATCTTCAACCTTTAGTATAATAATACTACTTTGTGACTCACTTGGCTTTAAATTTAATAACATATTAATGTCTACAAGTGATTTAATACTTCCTCTTAGATTAATTAACCCTTTAATATAATTTGGTGCTTTTGGTACCACGGTTATCCCCATCATGTCATTTATTCCTTGAACTTTTTCTGTTTCTACAGCAAAATGTTCTTCTGATAGTTTAAAAACTACAATCTGCATTTGACATTCCTCCTAAATATGAATACATTGTGTCATACTATCCAACTACTTTGCTTACTGCTTCTAATACCCTATCTGGTTGAAATGGTTTTACAATAAAATCTCTTGCTCCTGCTTTTATTGCATCCATAACCATTGATTGTTGTCCCATTGCAGAACACATTATAATCTTTGCATCAGGATTAGTTTCTCTAATTTTCTTAACTGCTTCAATCCCATCCATATCTGGCATTGTTATATCCATTGTAACTACATCCGGTTTTTCCTTATTATACAATTCAACTGCAATTAATCCATTGCTAGCTTCACCAACAACTTCATAACCATTTTTCTCTAAAATATCCTTTATCATCATTCTCATAAATGCTGCATCATCAACAATTAATACTCTTGCCATATTTTTAACCTCCAAATTTAATTAATTCCTATTTTATTTAATATTTTTTCAATTGATCCTGGAACAGGAATATAGTAAAAATGTGCTCCAAAATCATTGGTATCATTTTTTAAAAATACAGTTTCTATATCTAATATGTATTCATCAAACTGCCCAGCTTCCATAAATGTTGTGGCTAATATTGCTCCCATCATGTCATAAGATGCTGCTGGTACTGATGGAATTGCCTCTAATCCAGTAAACTTAGTTATTGCATTCATATATGAGGCAGACAATATATTTCCAATTTCACAAAGCACCGAATATCCCATTTCAGATGGTTCATCTTCTACTTTACCAGTTAACATTTCAATAATCTTTTTGGCTACTTTTTCTTCAAATATTATTAAAATATTACCTGGAATATCTCCTAAAACTCTTACTACAATACCAGCTACAAGTTTTTCCCCTGATTCACTAATTATTGTATTTAATTCAACTACATTTACAGAAGGTACTGTTATATCAATCTTATGTCCAATTAAACTAGACAATGAGGTAGCAGCATTACCAACCCCTATATTAGAAACTTCTTTTAAAGCATCTAATTGAAGACTGCTATATTTATTTTGCACTTAATTACCTCCTCATTATTATTTATATTAATGCTCCAACATCTAGAATTAATGTTACTAATCCATTTCCAAGTATTGTAGCACCTATATATTGATTTAAATCTTTTAATGTTTTGCCTAATGGTTTTATTACTATTTCTTGTTGTCCACATAATGAATCAACTAATAAACCAATTGTTTTATCTCCTACATTAACGATTATTACAAACTTTTTATTGCTTTCTTCCACTTCTATATCTAACTTTTCATTTAATCTAACTAATGGAATTACTTTATCTCTATATACAATTACTTCTTGACCATTGGTCTTCTTTATATTTTCCTCTTTATAATCTATAACTCTATCAATAAAGCCTAAAGAAATTGCAAGGGTTTCACTGCCAACCTTTACTAATAAAGCTTGTATAATTTGTAATGTTAATGGTAACTTAATGACAAATGTAGATCCCTTACCTTCTTCACTATATAAATCTACAGTTCCACCTAATGATGCTATTTTTGTTTTAACAACATCCATTCCAACTCCTCTTCCTGAAATGTCTGTTACAACTTCATTGGTACTAAATCCTTGAGCAAAAATTAAGTTTTTAATGTCATTATCACTTAATCCCTCTGTATTAATCCCCATTCTTTCAGCTTTTTCTTTAACCTTTTTAACATTTATTCCTGCTCCATCGTCAATTACTTTAATTAATGCTTTTGTTCCTTCCTGATATGCAACTAACTTTACAGTACCTACTGGTGTTTTTCCTGCCTTAAGTCTTTCTTCCTTTGATTCTACACCATGATCTGCCGCATTTCTTAATAAATGTATTAATGGTTCCCCTATTTCATCTATTACAGTTCTATCAAGTTCTGTTTCTGCACCTTCTATAACAAAATTAATTTCTTTGTTTAATTCAACTGATATATCTCTAATCATTCTTGGGAATCTATTAAAGACTGTGTCTAGTGGTAGCATCCTTATTTTCATAACTAAGTCTTGTAAATCAGAAGTTGTTCTTCCTACTTGTTCCAAAGTTTCAGTTAATTCTTGAGATTTATTATCTACCACAATTTGTTCTAATCTAGTTCTGTATATTACAATTTCAGAAACCATATTCATTAGCTTATCTATTCTTTCAAGATCTACCCTAACAGATTGGTGTCCTTTTTTACCACTAGTCTTTTTTGATACTTTATGCTGAGGTTGTTGTTGTGTCTTTTTATCTTCAACTTTAGTTTCTTTCTTACTATCCTCTGTTACTATTTCTTTAGGCTTAATTTCTTCTTTTATATCTACTTTGCTGATTTCAACAGAAGTTACCTCACTTATTCCAATTACAATATTTTTAACCTCTTCTTCAGATAAATTTGTAACAAAGACGAATTTTAAAACAAAATCAAACTCCTCATTTTCAATACTTTCTGTAGATGGTTCTGATTTAATTATCTCACCATTTTCTTCAAGATCTTTAACAATTAAGAATGCTCTAGCAGACTTTAATAAGGTATTTTCACTTATTTGAATAATAAGATTATATATGTTAAATCCTTTTTCAATAGCTTGTTTAATAACTGAAACATCATATTCATTTAATTTAATGATATCACTATCTTCTTTTTCTTCAGATTTAACTTCTTTATCTTTGTTATTATTTTTTACTAGTGCATCACTATGATTATGTACATCAGAAATATTAGCTAAATCATTCATTATTTTTTCAATATTAACTTTTTCATCTGATTCTTCTTCAATATTACTGACCATTTTTTCAAGTGTATCCAAGCAGTCAAATAGCACTGTTACAACATCCTGAGTTACTTTTAATTCTCCTTCTCTAAACTCTGATAAAACATCTTCCATTTTATGAGTCAACTCTGCAATATCTGTAAATCCCATTGTTGCAGCCATACCTTTTATTGTATGAGCAACTCTAAATATTTGATTTAATCTATCAATATCATCTGGGTTATTCTCAAGCTCCAATAATGATTCATTTAATGTTTGTAAGTTATCCATAGATTCTTCTAAGAACATATTCATATATTGTGATGTGTCCATATTAAATCCCCTCCTTATACCTTTCTATATACAAAAGTTGATAGTTTTTCAAAGCCATACTCCCTATAGTTATAAATACTTTCAGTAGCTCCAACAAATAGAAGTCCTCCTGTTTTAAGAGATTCTGAAAATTTCCTATAAATGTTATTCTTTGTGTCATTATTAAAATAAATAACTACATTTCTACATACAATAAGATCAAAATCTTTTTCATATTTATCTATTATTAAATCATGTTTTTTAAATTTCACCATTGATTTAATCTCGTTATTTATGTAGAATTTATTATCCTTTGTTTTAAAATATCTATCTAAATCTGACTTTGAAACATTTTTAATTTCTGATTCTGTATATTCACCTTTTTTTGCTCTTTCTAAAATAGTATTATCTATATCAGTAGCTAATATATCATTTCTCACACTATTCATTCGCTTTAGTATAATCGCCAGAGAATAAGGTTCACATCCTATTGAGCATGCAGCGCTCCAAATTCTAATAGATTTATTCTTACTTAAAACTTCTGATTTAAGTATTTTCTCTATTTCTTCAAATAACTCTGGATTTCTAAAAAACTCAGTTACATTTATAGTTATAAAATCTAAAAACTTCTGTCTCTGCATATCATTAGTTTTTATAATTTTTGTATATTCATCTAAAGAGCTCACTCCTACTCTGCCCATAAGACTGGTAATCCTTCTATTTAATTGTTCTGGCTTATAAGCTGAAAGATTTATTCCTAATTCCCTATGAACCCATTTATGAAATTCGTTAAAATCCATAATTAATTTCTCCCTTTAGCTATTTTCATAATATTTATTCCAACTTCATTTAGTGGTAAAACCATATCTACTTTACCAGTTTCATAGGCTGCTTTAGGCATCCCATATATTGTACAAGTAGATTGATCTTCTGCAATGGTTACTCCTCCTGCATCTTTTATTAGTGCAGTTCCTTTAGCACCATCTTTACCCATACCTGTTAATATAACAGATAATAAATTCCCATTATACACTTTTACAGCAGATTCGAATAACTTGTCCACAGCTGGTCTAACACCCCATATTGATGGTTCTTCATTTAACTTTATATATCTTCCATTTCCTACTGTCATATGATATCCACCCTGTGCAATATATATGGTATTTCCTTTTATCTCCATATTATCTTCTGCTTCTACTACATTTAAGTCACATATCCTATTTAATCGTTCTGCAAAAGCTTTAGTGAATCCTTTGGGCATATGCTGCACCACAAAAATTGGCTTGCATATACTTCTATCTATTTTAGTTAATACCTCTTGTAAAGCCTTTGGTCCACCTGTTGATGCACCAATTACTACTGCATCTATTTTGTTACTAATTATTTTATTACATCTTTTTATACTTCTATTATTTACTTTTATTTTATTACTATCTATTATTTCGTAAATCTTCTCAGTTATACTTTCCCTTGTTTCTTCTGACTGATTTTTAATGTCTGTAGGTTTTTTAATAAAGTCTACAGCACCTAATTCTAAACATTGCATTGTTTTTCTTGAATCATCCATGCTACTTAGCATAATTATAGGATAATTATATTGTCTTTTTTTTAATTCTTTCAAAGTCTCAAGACCATCTAGTTCAGGCATCTCTATATCTAAAGTTATTACATCTGGTTTATAATACTCTACTTTTTCTAATAATTCTTTACCATTTCTCAGCTTAGCCACAACTTTAAACTTGTCAGAGGATTCTATTATTTCTGCTATTATCATCCTCATAAATGCTGAATCATCAACTACTATAACTTTTATTTTATCCATAGCTACACCCCACACTACAAGGTAACAATACCTTGTCCTACAATTCTAATTGTTACCTTTCCGTCATTTGAATCTAATATCATAGTTCTTCCTTTATTTCCACCTGTATCTTCTGCTATAATTGGGATTCCAATTCTCTGAAGCGTGTCCTTTACTGAAATAATATTTCTTTTTCCTATATCACTTACTATATTTTTATCTGAAAAATTAAACATTGATGCGCCACCAGCAATTTTAGCTGTAATTGCATTAATACTGGAGCCTTTTTTCTCCATAGCTTTTATTAATAATGGAATTGCTAAATCTGCAAACTTCATTGGAACAGATATATCTTTAAATTGTTTACTATCAGGAAGCATAATATGTGCTAATCCTGCTATTTTTAATTTTTTATCATATAAAGCAATCCCTACACATGATCCTAATCCAATTGTCATTATGGTTCCTGGAGGTAAAACTAAATTCAAATCTGCAATTCCTACTTTGACTTGATCATTTTCCATACTTACCTCCACTAAAAGATCTGTTCCTCTTCTTCTTCAGTTAATATATTAACAATATTTAATAAAATAATTATTTTTTCATCAAGCTTAATTAGCCCTTTAATAAACCTTTTTGAAATTGTTGTTGTAATTGTAGGTGCTTCTTCAAAAAGACTATAATCCACATCAGTTACTTCATATACATTATCAACAATAATTCCAAACTTTTTACTATCATTTTTAATAACTATTATTTTAGTTTGATCATTTTTTTCATTTGGCTGAAAATTAAATTTTTTTGCCAGATTAATTATTGGTAGTATTTTATTTTCGTGATTAATAACCCCTTCAACAAATTTTGGCACATCTGGCATTTCGGTAGGTTGTTCATATCCAAGTATTCTTTCAACATCAAGAATATCTGTTGCATAATACTCACCATTCAACCCAAAAATTAGTACTTTTATTTCTTTATCTTCCATATTATCTCCTCCTATAGTACGAATTTTTCTACTACAATCTCACCTTTTTTATCCATGTATGCTTTAACTTGCTTTGATGCTATATCTAAAGTAAACTGTCTTTCACCAAAACAAAAAGTAGTATTATTATAAGCTATATTAGCAGTTATTATGCCATCAGTTGGTACTTTTAATATAGTACTTACTCCTGCAGGGCTTCCCACTATTCCAGCTTTTATTTTTCCTTTAGCTTTTAATACTCCCCCTCTTGAAACTGAAGAATTTTGCGTGAAAATTATGTCTCCAAGACAAGATAAATTTGAAACATATTGTCCTTTACCTGTGATGTAAATATTTCCTGTAGCAGTTACTTCTGAATCTTGAATATAATTAATATAAACATTAACTGGAACAATTAAATTCTCCTTTACTATTTCCAATTCCTTTTTAAGTGTTGATATGAAGCCTTGCAATTCATTAATATTTTTTATTGATAAAGGTCCAAATCCTAATATTTTTTCTTTTACAAATTTATTAATATTAAATGCTTCAGCTTCGCCTTCATACTTAATTAATTCTGCAGCTTTTTCAGGAAGAGTTTGTAACTTATTCTCAATAACTATTTTTATTATTTCTCCATCTTTTTTGCTTATCTTAGGATATTTTCTCTTTATTTCATTAAAATAAGAAATAAGCATTTTAATTTCCTTGATTACATATTCCAAACAATCAATATACTGCTGATTAACCATATCATTTGATCCTATTAATAGTTTAGAATTAATTATACTACCTCGGATACTAGTATCTCCTTGCGAAATTATTGTAGCTGTTTCAACATTTCCACCTACATCAACGCTATTACCAGCTTCTACACACATACCCTCCTTAATGTTTTTTGCAATTTTTACATCACCAATAAATTTTATATTTCCACTTTTTATATCAACATCAGCTGGTGCTTGAAATACTTGATTAACGTAAAAAACACCACTTTTTACAGTAGGTTGTCCATCAATTGTAGCAATAACCTTGTTATCTTCTATTTTACAACCATTTGCTGCCTTTAGGTGTAAACTTTTTTTTAACTTTCTCGGCACTGTGTTTCCAAATATATTTATTCCATCCACTCCATCTTTTCCAATAATTAGTTCTGCTATAACAGATCCACTAACAACATTAGAAATAGAATATAGATTTCTATAATCAATGGTATCTTTAGAATCTTCATCTACTATTCTTTTTGTGCCCTGAAAATATATTTCAATTTTATCGTTTTCATCATTAATAGGAGCTAATCCACTAGCAACCAAAAGATCTTTTACATTATCTTTTAAAGTGGCTTCTTCAATGGCAGCTTCATTAATGCCATAGACTATGTTTTTTTCCAATAAAGCTTGTTTTATTTCTTTTTTATCATAATGGGGAGGAATATCACCTTTTACCATCCTAGATTTTATGTACAAAATATCATTTGATATGCTTGCATAAACTTTATTAACAGCTGCATTTGTGTATGTAATTGAAATCTTAGCTTCCATTGAATTTGATTGAATATTTAGTTCCCTTTTACCATTACTTACTTCTGTATTGAAATTTATTACATCTTTACTTGTTACTTCTTGTCCTACTTTTGCTAATTGACCATTTATTAGTAAATTAACATTGTTTTCAAAATTAATTTTAAATTTTTGATTTTCTTCAGTTAATAACTTAATTGTCCCCTCTGATACCGATACTCTCCCGGATTTATCATCTTTATCATCTATTACTTCCTCATAACTTTCTGATTGCTCACTATAATCCTCATTAGCATTAATTGTTAACCCTTTTAAATCAGATAAGGACATATCATCATGATTTTTTTTATCGTTTTGTACAGTAATTTCACAATACTTCTTGAATATTCCTTTTGTTTCTTTATTGATTAGATATTTAATTTTATCTTTTGGTAGAGATAATTCATTCGCAGCCATATTCAAACATTCATCTAATGTTTTACCATGAAATACTCTTGTCATATTAATCATCTCCTTATCTTTATTATCCCTTAATTAAGTATATCATTATTAATTCAATATTTTATATTATTAAAAAATAATATACATTTTATTCATTAATTGTTAATTTTCTTCTAAGTATTTTTCTATTCTTTTATCAAAATTCTCTATTAATTTAATTAGTAATTCATTTTTACAATTAAATTCCTTTTCTTCAACTTTTGAAATTGGTAATATTTTAGGGGATGTTCCTGAAATAAACATTGCATCAAAAGTGTTTAAATCTATATATTTAATATCTTTTTCTATAACTTTTATATTCATTTCTATTGCCATTCTAATTATTTCAGTTCTAGTAATACCAGGTAATACATTTTCTATTTTTGAGGTATATAATCTATCCTCCTTTATCATAAATATATTAGATCTGCTGCCTTCTGTTATTATTCCATTTCTATCAACTAATATTGCTTCAAATGCATCTTGTTCTGTTAATTTCTTATCAATATTTTCTCTAAAATTTTTATTAACTATCTTTGCATTAGGATTTTCTCTTTCACCAAAATATAAAATAGTCTTAACACCAGCTGTATACATTTTTTTTGTTGGATATTTATGTTTAATAAAGAACACTTTCAGATTACCACTATCTAAATTATATGTTATTTTAATATTGCCTATTTTACTTTTATTCTCTTTAATTAATTTATCAATATATTTTTTTAATTCTTCATTAGTGAAAGGAATTTCTTTATTACTTAGTTTAAAAGAATATGCCATTCTTTCATAATGTTCTTCATAGAATAAAGGTTTACCATCAATAATACGGATTACCTCATAAATAGTCTTCCCTGCTTCCTCTTGAAATTCAGATATTTTTTTAATTTCACTATTCTCAATATATAAATTATTACTCATGATATTTCCTCCTATCTCCAATTTAATACTTTCATTTTAGTATCCTTTTTATAATTAATTAGATATGGTTTCCCAACTAAATCTAATAATGGTTTATCTGAAAGAGAATCTGAAAACATATATGATTCATTAAAGTCTACATTCAGATTTTCTTCTTTTAACACTTCATATAATCTATTAACTTTTTCTTTTCCTTTACAATTTTCTCCTAGCATTTTGCTTTTAAATTTTGAATCTTCAAAAGAAAATTTAGTACCAATTATCTTATCTATTTCTTCAATCTTGTATAATTCATTTAAATAAAACTCTGGAGAAGCAGATATTAAATATATATAATATCCTTCCTTTTTTAATTCTTTTATCTTCTTTATTGCATCCTTATATAGTATATTTTTTAATTTATCTTCATAATATTCTTTTACTATCTCCATTAATTCCTTTTCATTAATTCCATCAATGAATGATAAAAATGATTCTTTTACTTGTTTTTCATCATATTTACCTAAAAGATACATTCCTCCACTAAAAAGCGCCTTTGGTAAATATTTCAACAAACTTTTTTTTCTTTTAATATTAAATTTATAAAATTCAATTAATGTTTCCTTTTTTGTAATAGTAAAATCTACATCAAAAATTGCTAATTTAATCATTATTGTCCTCCAAGATAATTCCTTACCTTAATTATACGCCATTTAATATTAAAAACCTAGCATCTAGGCTACCCTGTAATGCTAGGTTTTTTATAATTTATAAAAAATTAATATTTCATTTTCCCATATTTTAGTAATGTGTCTTAACCTATAGTGTTTCGATATTTTAAAATTTTATTAAATAATTTTTCATCAATTCCATAATCGCCTATATTTTTTTCTTCTTTTTCTATCTTATGAAAATCACTTCCGCCAGTTATTAATAAATTATATTTTTTACCTATATTATAGAAATAGTTTATCTCTTCTCTACTATGACTAGGATGATATACCTCTATACCATCTATTCCATACATTTTTAATTCTTTTATAATATTTTGGATCATAATATTTCTATATATTTTACCAGGATGCGCCAAAACCGCAATACCCCCACTAGCATGAATTAATTTTATTACCTGACTACATTCTAATTTTTCCCCCTCAATAAAAGCATATTTCCCTTCAGCTAGATATTTGTTAAAGGCTTCTTTATGATTTAATACATATCCTTTTTTTATCATAACTTCAGCAATATTACCTCTACCAATTGACATATCATTATCTATGAGTATTTCTTCTAAACCTATGTTAATTCCTATTTCTTTTAATTTATTTAGTATTACTTCCACTCTTCCTATTCTTTTTTGATACAAACTATCTAAAGCATTTATTAAACTTTCATTTTCTATATCAAAATAATAGCCTAAAATATGTATTTCATATTCTTTAAATTTAGTACTAATTTCTATTCCAGGAATGATTTCTAAATCTTCTACTTGTTTTTTTGTTATGTATTGTGAAACAATTGAATTATGATCCGTTATGGATATACATTTTACATTACGACTACGTGCTAATTCAATTATCTTTTCAGGTTTTAAAGAGCCATCAGAATAAGAGGAATGAATATGTAAATCTGCATATTTCATTATTTACCCCCAAGTTATAATAAATAAGAGTGGTTATCCCACTCTTATTTATTCTTCCTCAACTAATTCATCATTATAGTATGTTGCTACTCTGTTGAATTCTTCTTCTTCAGGTACTATAAGTTCTTCATTTACATTTTTAAACATGTAAACTGAACCATCTTCTGGATTTTGTGCTAATACATATTCACTGTCTTCAAACTCAAATGCATCAATTATTGGGCAAGATACTACATTTCCATTTTCATCTTCTAAATCTATTACAAAACTTTCACTTTCACATCCGCAATCACATTCAGAATGGTCATGATTATGTTCATGTCCACAACCACATTCTTCTCCATGGTTATGTCCACAGCAATTATTTAATTCATTATCCATTAAATTTCCTCCTTAATTTTCATTACTCATTATATTTTAACCTTATTTGTAATAAATTAAAAGTGTTTTTTATTTATATATACAAAAGAGTGAAAATTAAAAACAAAAAAGCTATCGCTAGCAATTTTTTATCCGCTAATACGATAGCTCTTTTTTGTATAATTTTTATATTATTGAGCTGCTAATTTCTTATATCCTTCTAATCTTTCAATTGCATCCTTTTGAGTCTTTTCAAATAATGCATCTGCAGCTTCTGGGAATGCTTTAGCAAGTGAAGCGTATCTTACTTCTCCCATTAAGAATTCCTTAAAGTCACCAGTTGGTTCTTTTGAATCTAAAGTAAATGGATTCTTAGTTCCAATTAATTCTGGATTGTATCTGTAATTAGCCCAATATCCACATTCAACAGCTTTCTTTCCTTCTGTTTGGCTCTTACCCATACCTATTCTAATTCCATGATTTATACATGGTGCATATCCAATTATTAATGATGGTCCCTTATATGCTTCTGCTTCTGCTATAGCCTTAAGAGTTTGATTTTTATCTGCACCAATATTAACTTGTGCCACATAAACATATCCATAAGTCATAGCCATCATTCCAAGATCTTTCTTCTTAGTTTTCTTACCACTTGATGCAAATTTAGCTATTGCAGCAGTTGGTGTTGATTTAGAAGATTGTCCTCCAGTATTTGAATAAACTTCTGTATCAAATACAAATATGTTTATATCTTCTCCTGATGCTAATACATGGTCAACTCCACCGTATCCGATGTCGTAAGCCCATCCGTCTCCACCAAATATCCATTGAGATCTCTTAACAAATAAATCTTTTTCTGCAAGGATTTCTTTTGCTATACTTGAGGAATCTTTTTCTAATGCTGCCTCAAAAGCGTCAGCTCTTTCTCTTGTTCCTTCGCCTTCGTTCATGTTTTCAAGCCAAGCTTCTGCAGCTGCTTTAGCATCACTTGATAATCCACTTGCAATTCCTTCTTTTACTTTTTCTGCTAAAGCTTCTCTTTGTGCCTTAACTCCTAAGAACATACCTAAACCAAATTCAGCATTATCTTCAAATAATGAGTTAGCCCAAGCTGGTCCATATCCTTTTTTATTCTTAGTATATGGAGTTGAAGGAGCAGAACCACCCCAAATTGATGAACATCCTGTAGCATTTGCTATCATCATTCTGTCACCAACTAATTGAGTTATTAACTTAGCATATGGTGTTTCTCCACATCCTGCACAAGCACCTGAGAATTCAAGTAATGGAGTCTCAAATTGACTTCCCTTAACAGTTTTCTTATTCATTGGATTTTTCTTATCTGCAATGTCATAAACTAAGTAATCCCATGCTTCTATTTGATCATGTTGAGATTCTTGTGGTTTCATAACTAATGCGTCTACTGGACAAGTTTCTGCACAGTTTCCACATCCTGAACAATCAAGTGGTGTAATACCCATAGCAAAGCTATATTTTTCTTCTGATTTTAATGCTTTAGCATCAACAACCTTAACACTTGCAGGTGCTTTTGAAACTTCCTCGTCTGTTAATAAGAATGGTCTTATTGCAGCGTGTGGACAAGCTAAAGAACATTGATTACATTGTATACACTTATCTGATTGCCATTCAGGAACATTTATAGCTATTCCTCTCTTTTCGAATGCAGCAGTTCCTGCTTCAAATGTACCATCTTCCATTCCTATAAATGTTGAAACTGGTAATTGATCTCCTTCTTGTCTATTCATTGGAATAACTATATCCTTAACGAATTTTGAAGCATGTTTTATTGGTTCTTCTGCTTCATCCTTAGCAGTCTTCCAGCTTTCAGGAATATTAATTTCAACTATTGAATCAACACCTTTATCTATAGCAGCGTTATTCATATTAACAACTTTTTCACCTTTTTTACCATAAGAAGTTACTACTGCATCTTTTAAGTATTTAATAGCATCATCTAATGGAATTATTTTTGCTAACTTAAAGAATGCTGATTGCATTATCATGTTAATTCTTCCACCTAACCCAATTTCTTGAGCTATTTTTACAGCATTAATAGTGTAGAATTTAATGTTATTATTAGCAATAAATCTCTTATAAGATGCTGGTAATTTTTCTTCTAATTCCTCTGGTGTCCAAATTGTATTTAATAAGAATGTTGCTCCATTTTTTAAGCCATCTAAAACATTATATTTGTGAACATATGATTGATTTGAACAAGATACAAAATCAGCTTTATTAATTAAATAAGGTGATTTTATTGCTTTCTTACCAAATCTTAAGTGAGATACTGTGATTCCTCCTGATTTCTTTGAATCATAGAAGAAATATCCTTGTGCATACATATCAGTGTGGTCACCAATAATTTTAATTGCACTCTTATTAGCACCAACAGTACCATCTGATCCTAATCCCCAGAACTTACAAGCTGTAGTTCCTTCTGGTGTAGCATCAATATCTTCTGTTACTTCTAATGAAGTATTAGTAACGTCATCATTAATTCCTAATGTAAATCCATTTTTAGGATTATCTAATGCTAAGTTAGCATATACTGCAGCAATATGTCCTGGATTTGGATCCTTAGAACCTAAACCAAATCTACCACCAACAATAATTGGAGCAGATGCTTGTCCATAAAATGCATTCTTAACATCTAAGTATAATGGTTCTCCAGCTGATCCTGGTTCCTTAGTTCTATCTAAAACAGCTATTTTCTTAACAGTGCTAGGAATTGTAGCTAATAATTTTTCTACTGAGAATGGTCTATATAATCTTACTTTAACAACACCAACTTTTTGTCCGTTAGCATTTAAATAATCTACTGTTTCTTCACATACATCTGTAGCAGATCCCATAGCGATTATAACTCTATCAGCATCTTTTGCTCCATAATAATCAAAACAGTGATATTCTCTTCCTGTAAGTTTAGTGATTTCTGCCATGTATCCTTCAACAATTTCAGGAACAGCATCATAATACTTGTTAACTACTTCTCTTTCTTGGAAATAGATATCTGCATTTTGAGCAGTACCTCTTGTTACAGGATGATTTGGATTTAGTGCTCTAGCTTTAAATGCTTTAACAGCATCCCAATCTAATAATTTAGCTAACTCGTCATATTCTAGGACTTCGATTTTTTGAATTTCATGAGATGTTCTGAATCCATCAAAGAAATTTAAGAATGGAACTCTTGATTTAATAGCTGCTAAATGTGCTACGGCTGATAAATCCATTACTTCTTGAACTGAACCTTCTGCAAGCATTGCAAATCCTGTTTGTCTTGCAGCCATTACATCTTGGTGATCACCAAAAATGTTAAGAGCTGAAGTAGCTAATGCTCTTGCTGAAACATGGAATACACCTGGTAATAATTCACCTGCTATTTTATACATATTTGGAATCATTAATAGTAATCCTTGTGAAGCAGTATAAGTTGTAGTTAAAGCACCTGCTTGTAATGAACCATGAACTGCACCAGCAGCACCTGCTTCTGATTGCATTTCCATAACCTTAACTGGTTGCCCAAAAATATTCTTTCTTCCTTGTGCAACCCATTCATCTACGTGTTCTGCCATAGGTGATGATGGTGTAATTGGATATATAGCTGTAACTTCAGTAAATGCATAAGATATGTGAGCAGCAGCTGTATTACCATCCATTGTTTTCATTTTTCTCATCGCGTAAATCCCCTCTTTCAAATTATATAAAATATATTATTAGCAGTTGGTATGAAGCTGATATTAAGTATAAAATAATATTAACTATTTTAGTTTGTTAAAATGTTAACTTTCTTTTTCTTACTAAATAATGCCTTCTTTTTTATTATACTTCACTAATTTTTTTTTGCAAGGTTATTTCTATATTATAGATAATTAGAAATCATGTGAATTTTCTGTCAATTTATTCTGATCACTTTATAGCCTCTTTAATAATAGCAATCACTGCATCATTTCCTACCTTATCATTACCTTTTTTCATATTACTAATTAATTGTTTTTTACTATTTACCAATTCATTAATTTTACTGATAAAAGAATCCTTTGTAATTTCCTCTTCTTCCATTACTAATGCATACCCTTCTTTTTTAAAAGAATTAGCATTTAAAATTTGATCTCCTCTACTTGCATTTTTAGATAAAGGTATTAGTAATGTAGGTTTCTTTAGTGCTAAAAATTCAAATATGGAATTTGCACCGGCTCTTGATATAATATAATCTGCTGCTGCCATTAAATGTGGTAACTCTTCTCCTACATATTCATATTGTCTATAACCCTTCATATTTATTTTAGAATCTACATTGCCTTTTCCACAAATGTGAATTATGTTAAATTTATTTAGTAGCTCATCTAAGTTCTCTCTAATAACATTATTTATTATTTTAGAACCTAAACTACCGCCCATAATAAATAATATTTCTTTTTCATCATTGAAATCACATATCTTTTTACCAAGTAATCTTGACCCATTTAATATTTCTTCTCTAATTGGACTTCCAGTTAATACGCCCTTGTTTCCCTTTATGTATTTTAAACTCTCTCTAAAAGTAACACATAATTTATTACAAAAAGGTGCTGCTAATTTATTTGCAAGACCAGGTGTTATATCTGATTCATGTGCTACTACTGGTATTTTACACATAGATGCTGCTATAACAACTGGAACTGAAACAAATCCTCCTTTTGAAAAAATAACATCTGGCTTCTCTTTATTAATTATTTTTTTGGCCTCAAAAATCCCTTTAATTACTTTTAATGGATCCGAAAAGTTTTTTATATCAAAATATCTTCTTAATTTTCCTGATGAAATCTCAAAATACGGTATTTTTTCTTTATTTACTATTTCTTTTTCAATGCCATCTTTACTTCCTATATATTTAATTTCAAAGCCCTCTTTTTTTAATTTAGGAATTAAAGCTAAATTTGGAGTTACATGGCCTGCTGTTCCTCCACCTGTCATGATTATTTTATAATTACTCAAAATTTATTACACCTCATTATTTAATTTTAGCTTTTTAAAAGCCTACATTTTAATAATATATTTTTTTTGAAATAAAACAAGGTAAATTCAAAATATGAACTTACCTTAAATTTATGCTATTCTAAAATTTTTAATGTTCAATTGAATACTTTTTTTTCCATTATATTCATTTATAGTTGGATAATATACCACATCTAAGTTAAAACTTCCGTATGTACTATTATAGAGTTCTAAATACTTATCTTCTCCAAATTCACCTATATACATTTCTTTAAATTCCTCATATTTATCAAAATTAATACCTTCAATATACATATTATTATCCATAACAAATCTGAATTTTAGTATATTTTTCTCTTTTCCCATAAAAAATACTCTGGATACACTTGCATTTTTCATTGCAAATAAAGGACTAGGATTGCCTTTTCCAAATGGTTTTAAGTTTTCAATTTCATTAATTATTTGTTCATTAATATTGTCTATTGAAAGTGGCGAATCTATTCTTACTACTTTAACAATATCATCATCATTCAAAGGACAATCCTTTGTTAACGCCTCTTTTAATAAAGGTATCTTATCTTCCTCTACTGAAAGTCCTGCTGCCATTGTATGACCACCAAATTTACTTATTAATTCTTTATGTTTATTTAACTCCTCATACATATTATAGCCTTCAATACTTCTTCCAGAACCTTTTGGCATATCTTTACCTTTTGTCAAAACAATTGTTGGTAAGTTATATTTTTCTCTTATTCTTCCTGCCACTATCCCTGCAATACTTTCATGAACTTCACTATCGTAAACTAAAATTACTTTTTCATCTTTTAATTCTAATTTAATTTTTTCATCTATACGTTCTAAACTTTCCAAAGTTAAATTTTGTCTTTCATTATTTAATTCATATAGATTTTTAGCTAGTTCTTTTGCTTTATCTTTATCTTTTTCTATTAATAGATTTACTGACAAATCTGCTGTTTCAAGACGTCCTGTAGCATTTATACATGGTCCAAGAACAAATCCAAAGTGATATTCTTCTATTTTCTTTTTATCTATCCCTGTTATTTTAAGCAATTCTAAAATACCAACACTAGGTTTTTTATTAATAACTTTCAAACCTTCTTTTACTATTATTCTATTTTCATCTAATAGCTGAACAACATCACAGACAGTAGCTATTGATGCTAATTCATATAATTCAGATAACTCTTCATAAGGTTTATCCATAGATTTGTAAAGTTCTATAGCAAATTTTAACGCTACCCCTGCTCCACATAAATCTTTGAACTCATATAAACAATCCTCTTGCTTTGGGTTAATAACACAATCTGCTTCTGGTATAGTATATATTTTTTTATTATTTTCCATGACAAAAGGAATATCATGGTGATCTGTAATAATTACTTTTAAACCAAGGTCTTTTGCTACTTTTACCTCATTTATTGCTGATATCCCATTATCACAAGTTAATAAATATTCTGCTCCTTCTTCTTTTAAACACTTTATTCTATTACTATTCATTCCATACCCTTCATCTTCTCTATTAGGTATATAGTAAGTGAAATTTGCATTTAATTTTTCTAGAGTTTTATAAAGGATTGCCGTACTACAAACTCCATCACAATCGTAGTCACCATAAATAACTATTTTTTTATTATTTATTATTGCCTCTTTAATTAAATTTACTCCTTTAATCATATCCTTCATTAAAGAACCATCATTTAAACAATTTTTTGACCCATTTAAAAATTTTTCGGCCTTTACCCCGCTGTCAATTCCTCTATTTACTAACAATCTTGTAATTAATGGATTTATTTTAATTTCACTATGAAGTTTTTCAAATTCTTTTTTTCTATTTACAAGGATCCATTTTTCCTTCACTATTCCCACCTTTTTTTCCTTTGACTTTTATTAAGAAATCATACATCATAGCTTCGCTTAATTTTTTGTAAGAGTCATTCCCTAATAACTCAAGTAATTTATAAGAAAATTCAATTGCAGTTGCAGGGCCTCTACTAGTAACTATATTACCATCAACTACTACTGTAGCATCTTCAATATATGTTCCTTTATTAAGTTCATTTTCATAACCTGGGTAAGAAGTTATCTTTTTTCCTGCAATAATATCTGCTTTTGCTAAAACTATTGGTGCTGCACAGATAGCACCTATTAATTTATTTTCTTCATTAAAATGCTTAACAAGCTCTATAACTTTTTCATTGTCTCTTAAATTCTTTGCTCCAGGCATTCCTCCTGGTAGAACTATTAAATCATAATTCTTTATTTCATCATTAATTATTTTATCTGCTTTAACTATAATATTATGGGCACCCTTTACATCAAATTTATCAACACTAACCATTTCACAATTTTCTTCAGCTCTTCTTAAAATATCAACTACTGTAAGAGCTTCAATTTCTTCAAAACCTTCAGCCAATAACACTGCTATATTTTTCATAACTATTACTCCTTTAAACACAAATTTAATTATGACTAATATTTTTTATTTCATCATCAAAAACTAGTATCATTATATTACTTCCTCTGCCTGCCCTATTTTGAAGTTTAATATCACTGAATAATAATTCCTTTGTTAGTTTCTTCTTTGTAATAATTTTAAATTTTTCAGATGATAATTCCTCCATAGATTCAATTAATAATTCTCCGTAAATAACCTCATCCTCATCTTTAAGGCTAATTCCTATAACCCCAGATGCAATTTTTCCCATTGGATTTACATTTGAAGCATTAAATTTTATTGCCATACCTTTTTTAGTAATCATAACTAAATTACCAAAATTTACAGGAGCAATATCAACTGATACTATTTTATCTTTTTCATTTTTAAATTTATATATTTGTTGACTAGAATAATCTCCATTAAATTCTGACAATAATGTTTTTTTAACAAAACCATCCTTTGTAAAAACATATACTCCTATATTTTCATCAAATTCCTTAACAGAAAAAACTCCTATTATTTTTTCATTTTTATTAATTTCACCATATATTTTGTTTATTTCAATTTCATTATTTATGACATCCTGTATAATAAAGGAATCTACTTTAATCACATTTCCGTTGCTGGTAAATAACAGTAATTTGCTATCTGAATCTGTATTAACTTTAAGCAAATCTTTTTTTGTAGATTTATTAAAAGATTTTAATGTTCCTTTTGATGTAATTCCTACAGTAACTTCAATAAACTCCTTATTATCTACTTTTTCTATTTCTAATATTTCATCTTGAGATGAAATATTAAATAGTTGAGTTCCAAGTACATTTCTTTGAGAATCTGATAATTCAGGGATTTCTACTGTAAATTTTAACCCCATTTTTGTTTTAACTTCTAAATATTTATATTCAGAATCCAATTCTACTTTAATTACTCTTTCATTTTTTCTTAATTTTGTACTTTGAAGCTTTGAATAATTTGTTATGAATTTATCTAATGAACTCTTCTTAATACTACCTTGATTAGTAATAATATTAACATATTCATTGCTACTAAAATCTTCAATGGAAATTACTCCTACAATTTTTTCTTCATCAAGGTTTAAGCCTTTAATTAAAGTATCTATTCTTTCCCCTTTATCTTTCCACTTACCTTCTGGAATATTAATTCCTTTTATTTGATACATATTACCTATGTCAGTAAAAATTAAAATATTATTTTTAGTATTAGATTTTAATAAATATTTAAGTTCATCCCCTTCTCTATATTCAATATCATCAGGGTTGAAATTTGATCTTATATAACTTTTTTCAGGTATTCTTTTAATAAATCCGTCTTTAGATAAGGTAATCATTACATCTTCAACAATTATTAATTCCTGAACATCAATTTTAGCTTCATCATCATTTTCTACAATTTCAGTTTTTCTTGGACTTTTATATTTTTCTGTTATTTCTATTAATTCTTTCTTTATTACTTTAAGTAATTCCTTTTCATCACTTAATATTTTCTTTAATGCTTTTATTTTCTTGTCAAGTTCTTTGTATTCTTTTTGAAATATTGTTATTTCTAATCCTGTTAATCTATATAACATAAGTTCTAGAATAGCAGTTGCTTGTGGTTCAGTAAATTCAAATTTGTTAATTAAGTTTTCTGATGCATCCTTTTTTGATTTTGAATTTCTTATTGTACTTATTACTTCATCTAAAATATTAATTGCTTTAATAAATCCCTCTACAATGTGAAATCTTTTTTCAGCTATATCTAATTCTTTTTTCGTTCTTCTTGTTATTATATCTTTTTGATGATTAACATAATGATGCAATATTGTTTTAAGCCCCATAGTTTCAGGTTTTCCATTAGCTAAGGCAACCATATTGAAGCTAATATTGCATTGTAAATCTGTTTTCTTAAATAAATACTTAAGTACTTTATCTGCAACCTCTTCATCAACATTCTTTTTAAATTCTATTACAGCTCTAATTCCTGTTCTATCAGATTCATCCCTTATATCTGAAATTGATTCTAAAACTTTTGCATGTTTTTTATCTCCAGTCATTTCAGAAATAGTTTGAAGTAACTTCGCCTTATTTCTCTTGTATGGAAATTCACTTATTACTATTCCTATTCTACCGTTTTCAAGTTTTTCAATAGAAGTCTTTGCTCTACAAGTTACTTTTCCTTCTCCAGTTTCATAAGCTTGAAGCATAGAATTTGCACCAATTATTATACCTCCAGTTGGCAAGTCTGGTCCTTTTATATATTTCATTAATTCTTTTGTTGTTATTTCATTATTATCAATATATGCAAGAACACCTTGCGTAACTTCATAAAGATTATGTGGTGGTATGTTTGTTGCTAGTCCAACTGCTATTCCAAAAGTACCATTTACAAGTAAATTAGGATATCTACTTGGAAGAACCTTTGGTTCTAATTCACTATCTGAATAATTAGGAACCATTTCTACAGTATCTTTATCGATATCTCTAAGCATTTCCATAGCTATATTAGTAAGCCTTGCTTCTGTATACCTCATTGCAGCGGCTCCATCTCCATCAATAGAGCCAAAGTTTCCATGACCATCAATTAATGGATTCCTAGTTGAAAAATTCTGAGCCAATATTACTAAAGCATCATAAACAGAAGTATCACCATGAGGATGAAACTTACCTAAAATATCTCCAACTATTCTTGCTGATTTATAATAAGGCTTATCAGGAAAAGCTTTAAGAAGATATGAACCATATAATATTCTTCTATGTACCGGCTTTAATCCGTCCCTTACATCTGGAAGTGCTCTTTCCTTAGCAACTTCAACAGCATAAGGTAAATAATTATCAGGCATCGCTTCTTCAAGAGGAATTTTTATTATATTGTTATCCTTTGGAATTATATCTTTCTTTTTTACCATTATTAATCACCTCTTATTAAAACTCTGCATATTTGTACATATATTTTTTTCTTGGCTCTACTACATCACCCATTAACAGAGAAATCATTCTTTCAGCTTTTGCAGCATCATCAATAGTAACCTTTAATAAGGTTCTGCTTTCTGGATTTAATGTAGTTTCCCATAATTGATCAGGATTCATTTCTCCCAGTCCTTTATATCTTTGAATTAAAGCTCCATTTCCAATTTTCTTTTTGGCTTTCTCTAACTCCTCGTCACTATAAGCATAAATTAATTCCTCACCTTTTTTAGTATTTTTGTAAACCTTATATAAAGGTGGCTGTGCTAAATATAAATGCCCATTAGCAATTAAAGGTCTCATATATCTATATATATATGTCATCCAAAGTGTTCTTATATGATATCCATCTACATCTGCATCACTCATAATTATTATTTTATCGTATTTTAAATTTTCTTCGTTATAATTATCTAAAGTTCCAGTACCTACAGCTGCATTAAATAATCTCAATTCTTCAGAAGCTAAAACATTTTCTAATTTTTGTTTTTCTGTATTCATAATTTTTCCCTTAGAAGGCATTATAGTTTGAAATCTTCTATCTCTAGCTTGCTTAGCAGAACCTCCTGCAGAATCTCCCTCAACAACAATAAATTCATTTACATTTGTGTCCTTCATAGTGCAAACTGCTATTTTCCCAGCTAAAGGTGCTGTCCCTTTACCAATTTTCTTTTTTTCTGCATCATTTATTTTCTTAATCTTATCTCTTCTTAAAGCAGCTTGAAGTGCATTATTCATTATATTTGTTGCTATCTGTTTATTATCTTCAATCCATTCTGAAAACTTAGTATATGCTAAATCATTCATCATAGTATATGCTTCGTTATTTCCTAGTTTTGTTTTTGTTTGTCCTTCAAAAATAGGATTTGTTATTTTAATTCTTATTATAGCTGTCATACCTTCTCTTAAGTCATCGCCTTCAAATTCTTTATCTTTTTCTTTTATTACTCCAAGCTTTCTTGCCCATTCCTTAAAAGCCCTGGTCATTCCTGTCTTAAATCCTGTTTCATGCGTACCTGCTTCTGTTGTTGGTATATTATTAACATAACTAGCAATATAGTCTGTTGTAGAATCAGTAAATTGCACACAAACTTCGCCAAACATTTGTATATTGTTCACTGTTCTTTCTCCATCAAAAAGAATAGGTTCTTCATGTATAGGAGTTTTACTTTCATTTAAATAATCAATAAAATCTAATAAACCTCTTTCAGAATAATAGTTTTTTTCTACTATCTCCTCTTTCCTTAAGTCTATTAAGCTAAGATGAATTCCTTTATTTTGGAATGCTAATTCTTGAAGTCTTTCATCTATAACATCAAATTTAAAATCAATAGTTGAAAAAATACTATTATCAGGCATAAATGTAATTCTAGTTCCAGTGCCTTTTGCTTCACCAACTACTTTTAAAGGAGTTACAGCAGTTCCTGGCATATCTTTTTTTAGTTCTTTATCAAAAGCATATTCAAATCTTTGTCTATATAATTTATTATTTTGTTTAACTTCAACTTCTACCCATTTTGATAATGCATTAACTACCGCTGCACCAACTCCATGTAATCCTCCAGAGGTTTTATAATTTTTATTATCAAATTTACCTCCAGTATGAAGTTCTGTAAATACCATCTCTACTCCACTTTTTTTCTTTATAGGATGTATACCTGTAGGAATCCCTCTTCCATTATCTTCAATGGTTACACTTTTATCCTTATTAAGAATAACCTTCGCAGTATCCCCATATCCATTAGAGATTTCATCTATAGCATTATCTAATATTTCCCATACGCAATGGTGTAATCCTTTGCTTCCTGTTGATCCTATGTACATCCCTGGTCTAACTCTTACTGGTTCTAGTTTTTCCAATGATGTTAAATCAGTTACATCATAAGTAATATTAGTATCCATATTTCCCTCCATTTTGTTAAGTATCTTATTACAATATACGTTTTTTTTTATATTATGTCAAAAAATCAACAAAATATAATAAGCTTATCACTATAATTAGATAAAATAAAAGAGGTTTTATTATGAATCTTTTAAAGACTATAATATAACCCCTTTTTATCTATACATCACATATTTCTACATTTCTAACATGTTTAGTATGATTCCAATCCTTATTATTCTTTCTTATAATCCCTTGTACAGTTATTGGTATCCAAGTTAATGTATATATACTATATAATAAGTATCTTACAAAGAAAACTAAAGATTTCTTACCTAAAAATACTAATGTTGCTAATAAGAATATTAAGTAATATGCTATATTAATAAGCATTACTGTGTTTCCATCCTTAATATCTGAAAAAAGAGTTGGGAATAAAAATATGTTTGACGAGAAAAGCAACATCATTATAAAAAATCCATTTGATATTTTTTTATCCATTCTTAATACTAATGGTGTTAAAATGAATTGAATTAATATAAAAATATTAAAACCTACATTTCCAATTAAATTACTTACTGTAAAAACATCTCCACTATATGGTATTTTAGATTGTAAAAAACTTATTACTGCTGAGATTCCTAGTAATAATGTTACAAATGGTTGTAAAACATATATACCAGCATCAAAAATATACCACTTTTTATCTTTTAATCCTTTTTTGAATAGCTTTAAGCAATACCTTGAAGCCACATCAGAAAACCCTTGCATCCATCTTCTTCTTTGCACCCAAGACTGTTTAAGTCCAAGAGGTTTTTCGTCATAAATTTTAGCATCATGAGCCCAACCTACTTTTTCTCCATTTAAAATTAATTTACAAGTAAATTCTAAATCTTCTGTTAAACATGAAACTCCCCAGCCTAATTTCTTTAATGTACTAGTTGAAATAGCAAATCCTGTTCCACCTATTTGATTTGATAATCCTAAATTATTCCTTGATAGTTGGAATAACCTATTTTGAGACCAAAAAGCTATCGAATAAGATGCAGCTATCCATGAATCATTAGGATTTTTACTATCTATGTATCCCTGAACAACATTATAACCTTCTTGCATTTTTGAATTAATCTCTTTTAAGAAATCTCTATGAACAATGTTATCTGCATCAAATATAGTTACTGCATCATACTTAATATCTTGCTTATCAAGAATATTAAACATCCAATCTAATGCATAACCTTTTCCTCTCTTTTTATCATTATGTCTTTCACATACTGTCACTCCATATTTTCTGGATATTTCAGCTGTTTTATCTGTACAATTATCTGCAATAACATAAATATCATATAATTCCTTTGGGTAATTTTGATTTTGCATACTTTCTAATAGCTTACCAATTACTATTTCTTCATTATGAGCTGCCACTATCATCGCAAATTTATTTTTAGGAGTATAATTCTTTTTTTCTTTTTTTCTATAAACTCCAAAGACACCTAAAAATAGATAATAACAAGTTATGAAAAAAACTGTTATCTGAAATATAGCAGTTATAACATAGATAATATCTCCCATTCTATTCACTCCTAATTAATTTTTAACATTATACTTCCATAATAATATAGTGCAAATAACTTTAAAAATCAAGTAATTAAAATCTTAATTTTATTTAAGAAAATTTTGTACTATATTTATATTCTCTTTAAATTAAAATATGTAGTTATTTCTTTATATTTTTATATTTATACTTTTTAAGTATAAATATACTACATAAATTATGCTAAATTTTATATAAAAAATGAAACCTATAGAATTTATTTCTATAGGTTTCATTTTAATTTTATTTAATTAACTAACAAACACCTTGAGCCATCATAGCTTCAGCTACTTTTAAAAATCCTGCAATATTTGCACCAACTAAGATATTCTTTTCATATCCGTATTCTTTAGCAGCATTACTTGCATTTTTATATATATTCTTCATTATTCCTTGTAGCTTCTCATCAACTTCATCAAATGTCCATGATAGTCTCATACTATTTTGTGACATTTCAAGAGCTGAACAAGCAACTCCACCTGCATTTGCAGCTTTTGCTGGTCCAAAAAGTACTCCACTATTTTGGAATACATCAATAGCTTCTAATGATGATGGCATATTAGCCCCTTCTGACACACATTTAACACCATTTTCAACTAGAATTTTAGCTGATTCAACGTCTATTTCTCCTTGTGTTGCACATGGTAGAGCTATATCACATTTTATTGTCCATATACCTCTGCATCCTTCAAAATACTTAGCAGTAGGTACTTTTTCAATATATTCTTTTATTCTTCCTCTTTTGACTTCTTTTATTTCTTTAACTAAATCTAAATTAATTCCATTTTCATCATAAATGTATCCATTTGAATCACTTAATGCAACTACTTTTGCTCCAAGTTCAGTAGCTTTTTTAGTTGCATATATTGCTACATTTCCTGATCCTGAAATAACAACAGTCTTACCTTTAAAGCTATCTCCGTTATCTTTAAGCATTTCTTCAGTAAAATATACTAATCCAAATCCAGTTGCTTCTGTTCTTGCAAGACTTCCCCCAAAAGTTAATCCCTTACCAGTTAATACACCTTGATCGTTAGCACCTTTAAGTTTCTTATAATATCCATACATATATCCTATTTCTCTTCCACCAACTCCAATATCTCCTGCTGGAACATCAGTGTCTAATCCAATATGTTTATATAACTCAGACATAAAGCTTTGGCAAAATCTCATAATTTCATTATTTGATTTTCCTTTTGGATCAAAATCAGATCCACCTTTTCCACCACCAATAGGAAGTCCAGTTAATGAATTTTTGAAAATTTGTTCAAATCCTAAGAACTTAATAATGCTTGCATTAACAGATGGATGTAATCTTAATCCACCTTTGTAAGGTCCTATAGCACTATTAAATTGTACTCTAAATCCTCTATTTACATGTACTTTTCCTGAATCATCAACCCATGGAACTCTAAATATTATTTGTCTTTCTGGTTCTACTATTCTTTCTAATAAACCTGCTTCTATATATTCAGGATGTTTATCCAATACTGGAATTAAAGAATTTAACACTTCTTTAACTGCATCTTGGAATTCTTTTTCACCAGGATTTCTTTTAGATACTTGATCTAAAACATTTTCAACATATTTTTTACTATTCATTTTTCCATCCCCTTAGATATAAATTATAAAACTTTTTTAACACATAATAATATTACATCATTTTTTTCTTTTTTTCTATATTAACCATTATTTTGTATTAAAAAAAATTATAATTGATGATATAATACCACCAATTGTACCACAAATTATATCTAACATTGTATCTACCAACCCACCCTGAGCAGTAAAATTAAAAATATAATCTGTGGAAAACTCCCATATTTCCCAAATTCCAGCTATGGCTATTGCAAATATTAATGAAAACAGAATTAAAAAATTTCTTTCTCTTTTAGTTTTCAATTCACTTCCTAATAATTCTTTGCTAAAAATATATCCAAAAGGAGAAATTAATATACCTGAAATTAAATGAAGTATCTTATCATAGTATGGTATTCCATAAAAATTAAATATATTTGCTAAATACATAGAAATAAAAATAAAGGATAAAACACAATAATATATTACCTTGTATTTATTCATAAATGTATTTTTATATATAATTCTAAATACTTCTATTGTTCCAAAAATTAATATTATCCTAAAAGTCTTCTCTCCATTTCTTAAAAACCAATCCCATAGTCCTGTACCAATAAGTAATAAATAAAATATATATGTTATTAAGTCTACCATATTAAGTCTTTTCAATTATTTATCCTCCTAATTATTTTTCTTTTGTAAATTTATATGCATTTGTAAACACAAATACTAATGAAAGTATTATTCCTAAAATTAATCCACCAATATGACCATAATTATCAATATTTGATGAAGAAAATCCTATAACTAAATTTAAAGTAATTATTATCACTATATTATTAATAGATTCTTTAGTAAACCGTTCTCTCTCCTTTAATAAATAGACTAAAAGTGCTCCAAAAAGTCCAAAGATAGCCCCTGAGGCTCCAATAGATAATGTATCTGGATCAAGCTTATAGCTAAGATAAGATGACCCTATTCCTGATCCTAAATATATTATAATAAATTTTATTTTTCCAAAAAAAGCTTCAACTTGTGGCCCAATAATGTATAAAGAATACATATTACAAAAAAGATGCAAAATGCCTCCATGTAAGAACATGCATGTAAATAATCTCCACCACTCATTTAGGATATCAATAGCTGGACCATATTTCCCACCTAATATATATAATGTATGAGCATCAATATCTATGAAGTTACCACTTATTAATCCACTTATTATATACATTAAAATATTTATTCCAATAATAATTAATGATATAGTTCCATATCTTTTATTAAACATATTTCCATTCCTTGGTTTGCTTATTATATTCCTTATATTACTTGCTAAGTTTGAACTTTCATTATCATAATAAATTATTTCATTAGTATTTTTATTAATTATTATTTTATATGTTCCATCTATATTATTGACATAATTAGAACCAGTTAAAACAATTTTATGTAGATTAAAGTTTCTTTTTTTACTTTTTAAATAATTAATACATTCATAAGTTTCAGATATTTCATTTTCTGCATCTACTATTAGTATTGCAAAATTTCCTTGTGGAAACTCTTTAACAAGTACATATTCATTATTAACATCGTTAACTTTAAAAGATTCAACTATGAATCCCTGTCCATTGGTTAAATAATTTATTATTTTATTTTTTATTTTATCCACTACCTGTTATTCCCCCTTTATTATTTTTAGATTAATGAATATTATAATTTATTTTTCTATTTTAATAAAGGATTTCTAAAAGATTAAAAAGAGGATTTCTTTAAATGAATTACTCATTAAAAAATCCTCTTAAAACTTATTTACTTTTGTTTTTTAACATTAATGATAAAATAAATCCTATTAATGCAATTACTGCTGCTGCAATAAATAATTTTGCATACCCACTATTCATTGTTTCCATAAAAGTACTCTCAATAGTTCCTCTTATAGATTCTATACTTGATAAATAATCAGCTTTCATATTACTTAATACTGTTTCAATAGGTGTATTAGTAGGTAGTTTAGCACTTAATGCACTTTGAATTGATGGGGCTGCATTATCAAACATGTTTTCTGATAATTTTTTTACTGCTTCTGTTATTGTAGTAACATCTGAATTTTCTAATGTATTAAGTATATCTTTAGGTATTGTATTGTTTGTAAGCATTCCAGACATTCCTCCATCTAGTCCGTTTATTGTTGGCATAACCTTCATAATCTTCTCAGGAATACTTTGACCTGCCTCTGACACAAAATTGACTAATATATTAGGAGAAATCGCAACCCCCATACTTCTAATTAGAGATAATGTTGATTGTGCTGATGAAGTTTCACTTTTATCTACATTACTTTGCATTAAATAATTTAGAGGTGTTCCCATTGTGAAGCCCATACCAAAGCCCATAAATACAAGTCCAATAAACAGTGCTACTTTACTATTATAAGGAGCTGCCAATAAAGCTAAGATTAATGTTCCAATTGTAGTTGATCCAAATCCACATAATAAGATGAATTTTGCAGAATATTTATCAATTAACTTACCACCAATTGGTGATGCTATTCCTGTAAAAATAGCCATTAATGTTACTAAATATCCTCCTGATCCTGACTTAATACCTAATAAGTTTTCTGCAAATTGTGGTAAAAATACAATTCCCATAAGCCCACATCCAACAATAAAACTTAATAATAATGTTATCGCAATATTTCTATCTTTAAAATATTTTAAATTTATTATAGGGTCCTCTGTTTTTTTTCTAGATGAATAAATATAGGTAGCAGAATAACAAAAATAATTATAAAAGGATATACTGAAATTGATTTTAATGAATTAATAAAATCATGAAATTGTAAATTAGTTAATGCATACATTAATGATAAAATCATTATTGATACTAATACACTACCTTTAACATCCATTTTTTTATCATTGTAAATTTTATCATTTTCTTTTATTGAAAAAGACATTATTATCACAATAATACAGATTGGTACATTAATAAAGAATAGTATTCCCCAATTACTATTCCCAAATAAACTTAATAATGAAGATCCTATAGATGGTCCAAGTGTTGTTGCTATACCGTATGTAGCTCCAACCATTCCAAGAGCAGCTCCTCTTTTTTCTGCTGGAAAGCTATCTCCAATATAGGCAGTAGCGATTGGCATAATGCCTCCGCCACCAATTGCTTGAATAATTCTAGCTGCAATTAATAATGGATATCCACCTACAAAATTTGAAATTCCACATAAAGTTGATCCTAATCCAAAAATAATTATTGAATACAAAAATACCTTCTTTTTCCCATGTTTATCTGATAATTTTCCTGAAATAGGCATTATAACAGCATATGCAAGACTATATATTGTAATAATCCATATTGATGAATTTATGCTAATTCCTAATCCTTGAGAAATTACTGTTCTTGCTGGAGAGACAATGCCGGTATCCATTGCCCCTATAAAAATTCCAAGCAAAAACATTATTAATAAATAATTATGAGTCTTTTTATTCATAAAACTCCCCTTTCTGAACAACGTTCATATAATTTTTTAAATTTAGAACCTAATGTTTTCTTAGGGTCTATTAATAGAAACAATGAAAACAAGGTCCTTTAGCCATTGACTATTTTATTTTTCTATTTGGAGAATTTTCATAAAATCTTCAAAAGTGTAACCTTCACCTCTTATTATATTTATTATATTATTAACAATAAATATGCTCATTATCTTTGATTCTATATGAAAATTCACTTCATTTTTACATTTATGATTTTCAATAATCTCCTCTACAATATCATAACAAGGCTCTAATACCTGTTCTTTTAGTAAATGTCCTGTTGGCTTATTTCCCATTTTGCAGGAAGATTTTGAATCTTTCATTATATTCATAAAAGTATCAATATGATACATTAAATATCTCTCTAAACATTTATATACCTCTTCCATTTTGTTGTAAAAGGTTATATTCATTTTTTTTACTTCTTTAATTTCAGAAATTGTTTCATTCCAACTAGAAATAAAAAGTGCATTCACAATTTCCTGCTTATTAGGGAAATAATTATATACAGTTCCTATAGCAATATCACACTTATTAGCTAAATCTCTCATGCTAAAATTCATATATCCTTTTTCTTTTAGCATTTCTTTACCTTCATCCAAAATGATCTGCTTTACATTTTCTATTATCTTTGGCATCTTACCACCTCTTTATGAACTATGTTCATTATACTTCTAATTTATTATTTATTCAATAACTAATCATTAATAATTAATAAATTAGAAAGGTGCCCCAAAGTACTTTTACCCTTTGACGCACCTAACATTTTATATTTCTTCTAACATATCTAATAATTCATTAAATCTATTTATTGTGGCAATTAACGGTTCTGAGGTGGTCATATCAACACCAGCCTCCTTTAGAATATCTATAGGATACTTACTTCCGCCACTCTTTAAGAAACCTTTATACTTTTCAACAGCTCCATCCTGTTTTTGTAAAATAGAATTAGCAAAAGCTGAAGCTGCTGCATATCCAGTAGCATATTGATAAACATAAAAATCAGTATAAAAATGTGGTATTCTAGCCCATTCTATAGCTATATCTTCATCTACAACCATATCTTCACCAAAGTATTTCTTATTAAGCTCTAACCATTTTGAATTATAATCTAAGGCTGTAAGTGACGCTCCTTCACTTAGTACTTTATGCGAATATAATTCAAATTCTGCAAACATTAACTGTCTAAACACAGTGGTTCTTATTTGCTCTAATTCTTGATTTATTAAATATAATTTTTTCTTTTTGTCTTTTTCTTTTTCAATTAAATAATGAATTAATAAGGCTTCATTTGTAGTTGATGCTACTTCTGCACAAAACAATGTATAACCAGAATAATAATATGGCTGATTTTCTCTTGAATAATATGAATGTAATGAATGACCCATCTCATGAACTAATGTAGATACATCATTTAACTCATAATTATAATTTAATAAAACATATGGCTTGGTATCATAACATCCCCAAGAATATGCTCCACCTCTTTTGCCTTTATTTTGATAAATATCAACCCATCCACTATTTATTCCTTCATTAAATATTTTTAAATATTCTTCTCCTAGTGGTTTTAATCCTTCATTGGCTAATTTTACTGCTTCTTCAAAAAGGACTTTTTCTTTCTCTATTTCAATTACTGGCACATATAAATCATACATATGAATTTCATTTAAGCCTAATAGTTTCTTTTTAACCCTAACATATCTATGTAGAGATTCTAGATTATCATTAATAGTTTTTATTGCATTTTCATAAACTTTAACTGGAATATTATTTGGTGCTAATGAAGCCTCAAGTGGTGATCCATATTTTCTAACTTTAGCACTAAAATTAAAACTTTTTACTGAACTTGTTAAAGTTGTTGCAAAGGTATTTTCAAATTTCTTATACTGTCCAAATAACCTAACAAAAGCATTTTTTCTAACTTCTCTATTTTTACTTTTTATAAATGAAGAGTAATTTCCCTCAGTTAATTCTACCTTATCTCCATCTTCATCAATTATATCACCGAATTTCATATCAGCATTTGTCATCATGTTATGTATGCTTGATGGAGCATCTAAACAATCTGATGCAAGAGCTAATAATTCTTCCATTTCCTTTGTAAGTACATGTGGCTTTTCCTTTAATATATCAAGAAGCATAAACTTATAAAGTTTAAAATTCTCATCATTTTTAATTAAGTCTTCTATAAATCCATCTTTAAGGCTTAAAATTTCAGGCACAAAAAAAGCTCCATAGCTTGAAAACTCAGCCATAAATGAATCTATCTTATTCATCATACCTTGGTAGGTTTGGTTTGTAGTATCTTCATCACTTTTCATATGTGCAAAAACATATAACTTTTCAGCTCTTCTTGATATCTTTTCATTAAATTCTAAGTATTCTAATATTTTTTCTTTATTGCTTAACTGCCCAGCAAAACTGCTTAGTTTAGGAGCTTCATTTTTGATTTTATTAAATTCTTCTTCCCATTCACTATCCATTTTAAAAATATCATTTAATTTCCACTTATCTTCATCTTTAATTTCGCTTCTACTTTTTAATTGTTTATTATCGCTCATAAATACCTCCTTATTTTTTCTTTATTATTAAACATAAATTGAGTTTTATTCATAATCTTTTTCTTTTCCCAAAATAGCTACAAAAACATTTTCCATTTCTTGTTTTATTAAATCTATTGCTTTATTTAAAATATCCTTCATTTTCTCATAATCCTCATTATATGCTATCTTTAAAATAAAAGTAGGATTAAATTCCTCTTCATCATATTCAACTATAAATCCATTTTCAACAAATATCTCTACATTAAATAAATCATATATAGCTGAGTATTCCCATTCTTCAACATCTTTATTTGTATCAAAATAAATATTTACTTCTCCATCTAAAACAAAAAATTTTCTAACATATAAGGCACCATCATTTACTTCAAAACTACCTAGTTCTTTTCCTATAAATCCAGTGCTTTTATCTTTTTCAACCAATACTAAACTTGAAAAATCCACAATAATCCTTCTTTCTATAATATAATTCTTCTTTTAATTATAAAGTTTCTTTGTGAATAATAGCAATACTTACTAAAGAAATTTAAAAATATGCTTATAATAATTGTAAATATATGGTAATATTTTCTTGTAATACTTCTAGGAGGATTCTATGCTTACTAATAAATCTAAAACTAAAAGAAAGAAGACTATAAAAAAACGTAAGAAAATTATATCTATTTCCTTATTAATATTAATTTTATTATTATTAATTTTTACATCATATAAACAATATATTAATTATAAATGTAAAAACTTATATTATTCAGTTGATTACAATTTAACTCACGGTGAAAATTCAAAATCTGTAATGAGAGTCATAGATATGAAATTAATATTTTCAGATAAAGACTCTGCTGTTGTAATCGTTGAAGGATTTTCAAAAGAATCTCCTCATAAAAGTCTTGAATTAGAAGCACATTTTACTAAGAACAAATCTAATGTATGGGTTTTAGAAAATATCTATTCATTAACCTAGCTCATTAATTATTTCTTCAAAAATAATTGCAAATCATTTGCATAAAGATGTATAATAAATTTATCTTTATATAGGAGCTGATTTTTTTGATTAACATAACAGATTTATGTTTTAGATATGACAAAACTTCCCCCAACTTAATTAATAACTTAAATTTGTCTATTAATAATGGTATGTATCTATCTATTGTAGGTGAAAACGGTAGTTGCAAAACTACCTTAATTAAATTAATACTTGGATTATTATCTCCTGCTTCTGGTTCAATAAAGATTAATGCTTCACGTATTGCTTATGTACCACAAAGATTAGATGGATTTAATTCACAATTTCCAATTTCAGTTTTTGAAATATTAAAAACTCATACCAAAGCTTTAAAACTAAAAGGAAATGAAGAAATATATCATGCTTTAAAAACTGTTAATATGATGGATCACAAAGATTCTTTAATAGGCAATTTATCTGGTGGTCAACAACAAAGAGTTTTAATTGCAAGAGCATTAATAGGAAATCCTGAATTAATTATTTTAGATGAACCTTCAACTGGATTGGATAATAGAACTCAAAATGATATATATACAATATTAAAAGAAACTAACTTAAATAAAGGCACCACAATTATATCTATTGAACATAATCTTGATATTGCTACTAAAAATTCAACTCATATTTTAAAAGTAAAAAATGGACAATTTATTCTTCAAAATACAGAAGAATTTAAAAAATCCATAACATTAGGAGCTTAGAAATGTTACAATTAGAATTTATGAAAAATGCTTTATTAGCTGGAATTATAGTATCTATATTATGTCCTATAATAGGATTATTTATTGTTCTTAGAAGAAACTCTATGCTTGGAGATACACTTTCTCACTCATCTTTTGCTGGAGTTGCAATTGGATTAGTAATAGGAGTTAATCCTATAGTAACTGCTTTTATCTTTACTTCCTTTTGCGCAATAATAATTGAATTATTAAGAGACAGCTTTAAAAAATATGCTGAACTTGTTATGTCCATAGTACTTACCTTTAGCTTAGGTCTTGCAATAATATTAATTAGTACTGGAAAATCAACTGCTAAAGTTAATTCCTTTCTATTTGGTAGTATTTTAACTGTTTCTAAAGAAGACTTAGTGTTAATTGCTATAGCTGGAGCTATTACTTTAATATTTTTTGCTTTTATATATAATAAGTTAATTTATGTTACCTTTGATGAAGATGGTGCTAAAATATCAGGAATTAATGTAAAATTAATAAACTATCTATTTACATTATTAGTTGGATCTACAATTTCATTGTCTATACGTATTATGGGTATCTTAGTTATATCCTCTATAATTATTATGCCTGTTGCAACTGCTATGCAACTTAAAATTAATTTTAAAAAGACTTTAATGGCCTCAATTATTTTTGGATTTATTGATATTGTATTAGGTTTAGTTTTATCCTATTATTTTGATACCGCCTCTGGTGGAGCAATAGCATTAACTTCAGTATTTATTTTAATTTTGTCAATAGTATATAGTAAATTTAGAATATCCAACTAAAATAAAAAATAAGCTACATCTAATGAATTAAATCATCAGATATAGCTTATTTTATTTATTATTCTTGCTACATTCTTCACATATGCCCTTCATTATTAACTTATGATCTGTTACTTTAAAACCTGTTTCATCTTCTAACAAAGCTTCTATTTGCTTAAAAGGACATTCAACTTCTACTTCTTTATGACATATACTACATTGTAATATATGTTTATGAACTTCTTTCCTTACAGTATACATAAATGTACCATCTTTTGTTGGAAATTTATCAAGTATTTGATTTTCAGTAAATAATTCTAGGGCTCTATATACAGTACTTTGATTAATATTAACTCCTAGCTTTTTGCAATTTTCAAAAATTGTTTCAGCTGTAATACCTTTAATATTATCAAAAATAATTTCTAAGATTGTAATTCTTGCCTTAGTTACTTTTAAATTTTTATTTCTTAAAAATTTATCAAAGTCCAATTACTTCACCTACGCTTTACTATAATAACATTATTATAGCATACATAGAAACAAAATAAATTAATTTATATTAAATTTTGCATTTATTTAAATGTGTTTTTAATATATCTGCAGATTTCTTTAATTTTTCTTCTTCATTCTTTGCTAAAGGTATTTCTAATATTTCTTTCGCACCATTTCTATTTACTATAGTTGGTATAGCTAAATACATATCGCTTATACCATATTGACCTTCAAATAGGCTTGAAACAGTTAGTATACTATTTTCATCCCTGAAAATTGCTTCAACTATTCTGTTTACAGCAAGACCAATTGCAAAATATGTTGCTCTCTTTCTGCTTATTATTTCATATGCTGCATTAATTACATCTTTTTCTATTACGCTCTTAATTTCATCATCCCATTCAAGATTCATTCTCTTAGCATAGCTGTCAAATTCTTCTGCTCCAATTCTAGCATTGCTCCATGTAGTAACTTCACTATCTCCATGTTCCCCAATTACATAACCATGAATATTGTTATTGTTAACTTCGAAATATTTTCCAAGAACATATTTATATCTTGATGTATCAAGAACAGTTCCTGAACCAATAACTCTTTCCTTAGGGAAACCTGATAACTTATATGTTATATAGGCTAAAACATCTGCTGGATTTGAAACAACAAGTAGTATTGAATCTGGACTATATTTAACTAACTCAGGTACAAACCCTTGAAAAATCTTATAATTTTTATCTATTAAATCAAGTCTTGTTTCTCCTTCTTTTTGTCCTGCACCGGCAGTTATTATTATTATGTCTGAATCTTTTGTTTCGCTAATACCACCTGCATATATATTAACTGGTTTTACAAATGATGTTCCATGAACTAAATCCATGACTTCTCCTAATGCTTTATCCATATTAATGTCATAAATGCAAATTTCAGTAGCAATACCACTATTCATTAGAGCGTAAGCAGTTGTAGCTCCTACAAACCCCGCTCCAATAATTGAAACTTTTCTTTTTCCTTCTACAATCATTACTGATTCCTCCTTCAAATTCATAAATATATTATTGCCACTATTTAAGTTTTTAACCATCTGTGTAATATATCATATACCAATTAATAATAATTATCAACTTTTATATATAATTATTTTCAATATTTATGATATAATTAATTGAATGGAGGTATATTAATGAATCTTTTAATATTTGACACAGAAACAACTAGTTTAAAACCTGGTCATATTTGCCAGTTAAGTTATATTAAAATTGATGCTTCTTCAAAGCCACAAAAAACAATTGGAAAAAATATTTTTTTTGCTGTTGATGAAATGGATCCTGCTGCAGAATCAATTCATGGATTTTCTATGGAAAAATTATATGAACTATCAAATGGTATGTATTTTGAAGATTTAGTGGATGATTTTATTCAAGATTTCGTTAAAGCAGATTTCATTATAGGACATAATGTAAACTTTGATATTAGATTTTTAAAGCATGAATTAGAAGGTATGGGATATGATTTTACTCCAAAACATATTTTTTGTACAATGCAATATTATATTAATATATGTAGAATTCAAAAAGCTAATGGGGATATTAAAAACCCAAAATTAGAAGAAGTAATTGATTTTTTAAATATAACTAAAGATGATATAGCTAAAAAATCTGATGAACTTTTCAGCGGAAGTGGCGGATATCATGACGCTAGATTTGATACTACTGCAACTTATTTGTTAATTATAGAAGGATTAAAACAAGGCTTTATCCCAAAAGGATACTTTTCCTCAAAATTGAACAAATAATTTAAATAAAAATATTTGATAATCTACATCTTTTAATTAAAAGATGTAATGATATAGTTTTGTGTCTACCTAGAGTATTTCAAGAAGAACACAAAACTTTTATCATTTTATTTTCCATTTTCATATTCATTACAAATCTCAATTCTTTCCTTTACAGTAGGATGATCATAAGATAACCATTTATATAAACCTTTTGGGTTAACTGGTGTTAGATTATTATTAATAAAACTAATTTCTAATATGCCATTTGTATAACCATCATTTGTAACCTCCATAGCAAACTTATCTGCCTGAGTTTCATTATATCTTGAATAAGCTGTTTCTATTGGTGTAATTAATAATACTATTATATTCATAGTTACTAAAATGTAAGGAATATTATCTATTTTTCTATATTTTTCACCTTTTCTTATTAATAATATTTTATTTAATACAAAAAGAAATACCACTATTCCAAATATAGATATTATTGTTTCTTGTAAAATATGATTTAATTTATAATGTCCCATTTCATGAGCTGCTACAGACAGTATTTCTTTTTCTGAAAGCCCATTTAATGTAGTATCCCAAAAAACAATTCTTCTGCTATTAAATATTCCAGTCATATAAGCATTTAGACTATTAGTTTCTTTACTTTTTTCTATAACGTATATATCTAGATTATCTATCCCCGCCTCTTTAGCAATTTCTATAATTTTATCTTTTAGTTCTCCATCCTCCATTACTTGTAAGTCATTTTGGAATTCATCAAAATAAGGATATAAATAATTACCGCCTATAGATAATAATATTAATAGTACTGCAAAAAATTTGTACCAATTTTTCCTACTGATAAATATGTAATACAAAACCCCAATAATAGGTATCATAATTAAAAATATTATTCCATCACTAAAAAAATAGTTTTCTAAAAAATCAAAAAAGTTTTGATTACTTATTCCAAATAGATGTCCTCTATAATATGAACCAAAAAGGATCCTTGGAAAATACAGTATATCTGAAAACACCCTATATAATATATATAAAATGCTTCCTTCTAATATTTTTTTCTTAAGATTTAGATTCTTAACTAAATCTATCCCACCAAATTTATAAAATAGAATGGGCATGAAAAACGAAACTACTAGTCCTGTATAAAAATAGAATTTAGTGAATTCGTAATTTGCTTGTACCTTTAAAGGTTCCTCTGGAACTATAATTTTTCCATCTTCAATTTCAGTTTCCAAATTAAAAGTCGTATTAATTTTATCTTTATTTATGTATTCTATTGTCATAGTACATATAAAGAAAAAAATAAACATAATTGAAAAGGTCATTAATGTTCTTATCAGAAATTTCTTCATGTTAATCCCCCCATTCCATATTATAGTTTTTTTAAGGCATATCTATGTCAAATATTTTTTATATGCCTCACAAATTTCTTTATCCATTGCTTCAACACCTTTTAGTTTATAATCAATTCCTAAAGACTCATATTTGTTAACACCTAATAGATGATAGGGCAATAATTCTATTTTTTCTACATTGGGGATTGTTTTTATAAACTTATTTAGTTCCCTAATATGTTCCTCCCCATCTGTTAATCCTGGAACTACAACATGTCTTATCCACATTTTTGTATTATTCCTTTTCATAGCTTCTATAAATTCTAAAGATTTATCTATTTCCATAAAGGTAACATTTTTATATCCTTCTCTTGTGTAATGCTTTATGTCAAATAATACAAGATCAGTGTATTTCAAAATTTCATCATAATCTCCAAGCCCATATCCTGCAGTATCAATACAAGTATGAATTCCATTTTCTTTACATAGTTTCAATACTTCTAATAAAAACTCTGGTTGTCTTAATGGGTCACCTCCAGAAATAGTAATACCTCCACCACTTCTTTCAAAGTAGGTTCTAAACCTTAAAACCTTATTAACTAAAGCTTCAGCTGTATATTCTTCTCCTTGCTTTTCTCCCCATGTATCTGGATTATGACAGTACTTACATCTTAATGCACATCCTTGAAAAAAGACAACAACCCTTATTCCTGGTCCATCAACTAATCCCATTGTTTCAATTGAGTGTATATATCCCTTTGTCATTATTTTCATCCTTTCATTTTTCTTTATTTTATATTAAAGTTTTATAAAGATAAAGAAAAATTTAGAGATAAAACTTATTTATCTCTAAACTCTTTTTTAAAACAATTTATTAAATACTTTTATGGAAGGTTCTACTTATAACCTCAAGTTGTTGTTCCTTACTTAACCTGTTAAAGTTTACTGCATATCCAGATACTCTAATTGTTAATGTAGGGTATTTTTCTGGGTTTTCCATAGCTTCTATTAAGGTTTCTCTATTTAATACATTAACATTTAAATGAAAAGCCCCTTGAGCAAAATATCCATCTAAAATATTAACTAAATTATCTTTTCTTTGAGATAAATCTTTTCCTAAAGCATCTGGAACAATTGAAAATGTGTTAGATACACCATCTTGACAAACATTTCTCCATGGTATTTTAGCTACAGAATTTAAAGAAGCTAATGCTCCATTTATATCTCTACCATGCATAGGATTAGCTCCTGGTGCTAATGGTTCACCTTTTTTTCTTCCATCTGGAGTTGTGCCTGTTTTTTTTCCATACATAACATTAGATGTAATTGTAAGTACTGATAAAGTATGCTTTGCATTTCTATATAAAGGATGTTTTTTTAATTCAGAAGAAAATTTATTAACAAGCTCTACCCCAATATCATCAGCTCTATCATCATCATTACCATACTTAGGGAAGTCTCCTTCTGTAATAAAATCTACAGCAATACCATCTTCATTTCTAATAGGTTTTACCTTTGCGTATTTTATTGCTGATAATGAGTCTATTGCAACTGATAAGCCTGCTATACCAAAGGCCATTAATCTTTCAACATTTGTATCATGTAATGCCATTTGTACTGCTTCATATGCATATTTGTCATGCATACAATGAATAATATTCATTGTATCAACATATAACTTTGCAACATACTCTAATACCTTGTAATAATTAGCTTTAACTTTATCATAATCTAATACTTCATCTTTTATTGGCTCTATTCCCGGAACAACCTTAATACCTTTTAATTCATCTACGCCCCCATTTATAGCATATAATAATGATTTAGCTACATTACATCTTGCTCCAAAAAATTGCATTTGCTTACCAGTTGTCATTGAAGATACACAACATGCTATTGAATAATCATCTCCATGGACTGGTCTCATTAGTTCGTCATTTTCATATTGTATTGCATCTGTCTTTATAGATATTTCCGCACAATACTTCTTAAAGTTCTCTGGTAATTTTTCAGACCATAATACTGTTAAATTAGGTTCTGCAGAAGTTCCTAAATTTATTAAAGTATGTAAATATCTAAATGAATTTTTAGTAACTAATGGCTTACCATTAATTCCAATACCTCCAATTGATTCTGTAACCCAAGTTGGATCCCCACCAAATAATTCATTGTATTCTGGAGTTCTTAAATGTCTAACAAGTCTTAACTTTATAATTAATTGATCAACAATTTCCTGAGCTCCTTTTTCATCTAATACTCCGTTTTCCATATCTCTTTCAATATATATATCTAAGAAAGTTGATGTTCTTCCAAATGAAGTAGCTGCACCATTGTTTTCTTTTACACCTGCTAAATATCCAAAATACACTGCCTGTGCTGCTTCTTTTGCATTTGATGCTGGCTTAGAAATGTCTACTCCATAGCTTAATGCCATAGCCTTTAATTTATTAAGTGCTCTTATTTGTTCTGAAACCTCTTCTCTTTTTCTTACTAATTCATCTAACATATCTCCATGAAGATCTTCAGAATCAAGATCCTTTTGTTTTTCTTCTATTAAATAATCTACCCCATATAAGGCTATTCTTCTATAATCACCAATTATCCTACCTCTACCATAAGCATCTGGTAATCCTGTTAATAACCCAGCAGTTCTGGCTTTTCTTATTTCTTTTGTATATGCATCAAATACCCCTTCATTATGAGTTTTTCTATATTTAGAAAAATGTTCTTCAATATCTGGTGCAAGACTGTAACCATATTCTTCCAAAGAACTTTTAACCATTCTCATACCACCAAATGGATTTACAATTCTTTTTAATGGTGCATCAGTTTGAAGTCCAACAATTACTTCATTGTCTTTATCAATATAACCTGGTTCATATGCATCTATACCTGATACCCTATCTGTTGCAACATCAATAATACCTTTTTTAACTTCTTCAACAATTAAGGCATATGCCTTGTCCCATACATTTTTAGTCTTTTCAGTAACACCTTCTAGGAAGCTACTATCACCTTCATAAAGCTTGTAATTTTTTTGAATAAAATTTCTTACGTCAATTCCTTTTGTCCAAGTTCCTTCCTTGAATCCATTCCACTGTTCAAACATAAAAAAATTTCCTCCTTTTTACAATACAAAAAGCCGACAGACTAGGCTTCTTGTGCCCAGACGGTCGGCTTATAAAGTCATACTTCATGTGGTTTATTTCCACTTCCGTCAGTCATATGACTAATTACATTAATTATACCTTTTATAGAAAATGGTGTCAATAAATTATTTTGCTCCATACTCTGCGTAATAAGCATCTATTCTACCTTTTATTTCATCATCTATAATTACTTTTCCATTAATTTCTTTATTGTATAAATATTCTATAACTTCTGCCATAGTAACTATTGCACAAGTTTTAAATCCATATTTTTCTCTTATTTCAACTAAGGCAGATTTCTCTCCCTTACCTCTTTCCATTCTATCAACGGAAATAATTAATCCTTTAACATCTACCTTACCTTGCTCCATTAATATAGGCATAGTTTCATATATTGAAGTTCCTGCTGTTGTAACATCTTCAACTATTATGATTTTATCTCCATCTTTAATTTTACTTCCTAAAAGTATACCTTTATCTCCATGATCCTTTACTTCTTTCCTGTTTGAGCAATACTTTGCATCAATACCATATTTATCTTGTAATGCTATTGTTGTTGTAACAGTTAATGGAATACCTTTATACGCTGGTCCAAATAATATGTCATAATCATCCCCAAAATTTTCTTTTATTGCTGTAGCATAAAATTCACCTAATTTTTTAAGTTCATTTCCAGTTTGGTAATTTCCTGTATTAACAAAGAAAGGTGTTTTACGACCACTTTTAGTTACAAAATCTCCAAAAGTTAATACTCCACTTTCAATCATAAATTCAATAAACTCTTTTTTATATGCTTTCATGTTATTTCCTCCAATACATTACTTTATATTATTCCTACAATTTCATTAATATCTTTTATTCCTTGTTCAATGCAGAATCTTTCCATTTCTTCTATAATCTCTTTACCTGCTAATGGATTATAGAAGTTTACAGTTCCAATTTGTATTGCATTTGCTCCTGCCATCATAAATTCTATTGCGTCTTTTCCTGTTTCAATTCCACCAAGACCAATTACTGGTATTGTAACTGCTTTAGACACTTCATGAACCATTCTTAATGCTATTGGCTTTACTGCTGGCCCTGAAAGCCCAGCATATACATTATTAAATCTTGGCTTTCTTTTATAAACATCTATAGCCATACCTTTTATAGTGTTAATTAAACTAATAGAATCTGCTCCCGCCTCTTGAACTTTCACTGCCATATCAACAATATTTTCAGCATTTGGTGAAAGTTTAACCATTAAAGGCTTTTTAGCTATACCTTTAATATCCTTAACAAAATCATAAGCAACCTTTGAATTTATTCCATAGGCCATTCCTCCTGCTTTTACATTAGGACAAGATATGTTAAGTTCAATAAAATCTATATTGCTATTATTTAATTTTTCTACAGCTGTTTCATAGTCCTCATAACAACCTCCACCAACATTAGCTATAACAACTGTTCCTAATTCACTCATTTTAGGTAATTCATTTTCTATGAACTTGTCTATACCAGGATTATTTAATCCTACAGAATTCATCATTCCAGAAGCTGTTTCAACAACTCTTAAGCCTTCATTTCCTTCTTTTGGGTTTAATGTTAATCCTTTTGAAGATATCCCTCCTAATATTCCAACATCATAAAAATCATTATACTCAGATCCAAAACCAAAGGTTCCTGAAGCCGCAATAACAGGATTTTTAAAATCTACACCATTTATATTTACCTTTAACATTTAACTTCAACTCCTTTGATTATAATTCTACATAATATCCATCAAAAACTGGACCATCTTTACATGTTCTTTTAAATCCATCCTTAGTTTTACATGTACATACTAAACAAGCGCCTACACCACATGCCATATGTTTTTCCATTGAAACATATATTTTAGTGTTTTTTTCTTTACACATTTCAATTACTTTTTTCATCATTATTTCAGGCCCACAACATAGAACTGTATCATATTCTTCTGGCTTTAATATGTCAGTTACAAAACCTTTATAACCGTACTTACCTGTATTAGTTGTAATATTAACTTTATCAGAATATTTTTCGAATTCTTCTTTAAGATATATTTCATCTCTGAAACCAATATAAACATCTACAATAGAGTTTTTATCCTTTTCTTTTAACTTTTTACAAACTTCTATCATAGGTGCAGTTCCTATTCCTCCAGCAACAATAGCAACTTTTCCAAGATCATCCTTTAAATTAAATCCATTTCCAAGTGGTCCCGTTAAATTTATTGTATCTGAAGGTTTTAATTTCGAATATTCTTCTGTTCCTTTACCTACTACTGCATAATAGAATACTAATTTATTTCCCTCTTTTTCACATATACTTATAGGTCTTGGCAATAACGTCTGACCATTTAACTTAAACATATAAAATTGCCCTGGAATAATATCACTATCATCTTCGCATACCATTTTATAAACATTTTCAGTTACTTTTTCATTAAGTAATATCTTAGACATTCTGTATGATGCTTTCATCTTCTTCCTCCTATAGGTTATTAACAGCTTCTCTTATTTCATCTCTCATTCTTATTGCTTCTTCTCTTGCACATATAGCAAAATCTTCTTCTTTTCTATTTGCTTTTTTATAAGCAAGTAAAATTCCTCTTGAAGAATTCACTACTCCACCATTTCCGTTATTTAAGTACATAGCAACATCTTCTGCTTTACCACCCTGTGCACCATATCCTGGAATTAAGAAAAACATGCTATTAAATCTTTTTCTTAGCATTTTTCCTTCTTCAACATGAGTACATCCTATAACTCCACCAATTGGATGATATCCACATTTAGCTATAAACTTTTCTCCAATTTTCATTAGTTTATCACCAACTACTGTATATACTTTATCACCAGAAGTAGTATCTAAATATTCAATATCTTCAGCCCCTTTATTAGATGTTCTTACTAGACTGAAAATTCCTTTCTTACCTGATTCAATATATGGAATATATGGCTCAATACTGTCCATACCCATATATGGACTTAGAGTAATAAAATCCGCTTCAAAATCCCCTTCAAAATGTGCCTTTGCATATTGTGTTGCTGTTGCTTGAATATCTCCTCTTTTTATATCTGCTATAATTATAGCATCCCTTTCCCTTAAATATTCTAAAGTTCTTTTATAGGCCAATAATCCTTCAATTCCTAAAGCTTCATAATATGCAATTTGAACCTTAAAACATGCTGCAACATCAATAGTTGCATCAATTATTTTCTTGTTAAATTCAACTATTGCATCTTCATTATTTTTCCCTTCCTTTATGAAAGATGGTATATATTCTAATGAAGTATCTAGTCCTACACATACCACACCTTTCTCAAGAACTCTATTATACAGTTTATCCATTATTGAATTCATTAAGTTATCCTCCTATTTTTTATAAACTATTTTTCCGCCTTTAATAGTCATTTGAACTTCTCCATAAAACTCCATACCTTCAAAAGGTGTATTTCTTCCCTTTGAGGCAAAGTTTTCTTTATTAACTTTTATTAACTTATTTAGGTCTACTAGAACTAAATCTCCATCCATTCCTATAGATATTGTTCCTTTATTCATTTTAAGTATTTGTGCTGGAGTTTTAGACATTAATTCACTTAATCTATTTAATGATACATTATTTTCCCTTACAAGGGTAGTATAACAAATAGGAAAAGCTGTCTCTAATCCAACCATACCTGGTGAACCTTTTTTCTTTTCTTCTATTGTATGTGGTGCGTGATCTGTACCTATACAATCAACCATTCCTGATTTTATTGCATTAATTAAATACTCCACATCTTCTTTTTCTCTTATTGGAGGATTTACTCTATAATCATTTATATCTCTAGTTAGTGCAATATGATGTGGTGTTACTTCACAAGTTAAATTTGCTCCTGCTATTTTCCCATCAATAATATATTTCATTGAATGTATTGTTGATACATGACACATGTGTAATCTGCCTCCTGTTAGCTTACACATTTCTATATCTCTCCAAGTCATTAAATCTTCTGCAACTCTCATATCAAGGTCTGAGAAACTAGCATCTTCTGCATGGGACATTACTACCCATCCATATTCTTTAGCTTTTAATAATGCTTCATACATAATTCTGCTATTTGATACTCCTACACCATCATCTGATATTGCGGCAATTTCACTATCATTTTTAAGCTCATCTAAATGAGTTAAAGTTTTCCCATCAAAGTTCTTAGTAACTGAAACACATTGCTGAACATCAATAAGACCAATTTTTCTTGCTTTACTTCTTACTTCATCTAAAACTTCTTTAGTAGAACATATTGGATTAGTATTTGCCATTAAGCAAACTCCAGTATATCCTCCTTTAACTGCTGCTTTAGAACCTGTTTCTATATCTTCTTTCCAAGTTAACCCTGGTTCCCTAAAATGTGCATGAGTATCAATAAAAGATGGCATTACAGTTAACCCTTTGGCATCTAATATTTCTACATCATCATTATTAATTGAAGTACTAACTTCTTTAATATATCCATCAATAATTAAAATATCTCCTAAGAAACTTTGAGTTGCATCTACAATATTGGCATTTTTAATTAATAAATTCATATTTACACCTACCTTATGTTAAACCTCTGACAACTTTGTTATTTCATCACAATATTCACATCTATATGTACCTTTTTCAGCGTCCATTAATATAAATGAATGGGGAACATATTTCTCTACTCCTGTAATACATCTTGGATTCTTACAAATTAGTATATTAGTAACTTTTGTAGGAAGCTTAGGTTTAATCTTTTTAATTATTTTTTCATTACACACTTCATCTATTGTTATACTAGGTGATAATAATCCTAATACAGTATAATCAATATCTTCAAAATTATCCTTTTCAATCTTTATTATATCTTTTTTACCAAGCAACTTACTTTCAGCGTTAATAATCAAAGCTACTCTATAATCTGATTTATCTAAATGTAAATAATTAAATATTTTAATGCCCATACCTGCTTCTATATGATCTATTACGAGACCATTTTTTATACTAGTTATCTCTAACATTTAACACACCCCCAAAAGTTTGCATATAAGTGCCATTCTAACATACATTCCATTTTCAGCTTGAGTAAAATATGATGCTCTTGGATCATTATCTACCTTCATATCAATTTCATTTAATCTTGGAAGTGGATGTAATACTATCATATCTTCCTTAGCTTTTTTCATTTTTTCCTCATTTAATATGTAACTATCTTTTAGTCTTAAATATTCTTCTTCATTAAAGAAACGTTCCCTTTGAATTCTAGTCATATATAAAATATCTAAAGTTTCTATAACATCTTCAAGCTTTTCAACTTCCACATACTCTATGTTATTTTTTTCAATAAACTCTTCCTTTATGTATTTAGGAACTCTTAATTCTTTAGGAGAAATTAACACAAATTTTGTTCCTTTATATCTTGACATTGCTTTTATTAAGGAGTGAACTGTTCTGCCATATTTAAGATCTCCACATAAACCTATTGTATGTCCTACCAATCCCTTTTTTAGTCTATCTATTGTTAATAAATCTGCCAAAGTTTGAGTTGGATGCTGATGTCCACCATCTCCAGCATTAATTATTGGAACAGTTGAAAATTTACTTGCAACTCTTGCTGATCCTTCTAATGGATGTCTCATTGCAATAATATCTGTATATATTGCTACCATTCTAATGGTATCGGCTAATGTTTCACCTTTAGAAGTTGAACTTGAATTAGGTTCAGAAAATCCCAAAACCTTTCCACCTAATCTCATCATTGCAGCTTCAAAACTAAATCTAGTTCTTGTACTAGGTTCATAAAAAAGAGTTGCTAATATTTTACCATCACAAATTTTCGAATACTCTTTAGGGTTATTTATAATATTATAAGCTAAATTAAAAATCTCATCTATTTCACCAATTGATAAATCCATTGGATCTATTAAATGTTTATTATTCATGTATTATCACTCCTTTTCATGGCTTACATATTTAATATTTGCAAAAATACATTATTAATGTGCTCAAAAAATGCCTTCCTTATTTTTAAGGAAGGCATAAAAATCCCGCTATAAATGTAAAAGTATCACTTCCTTATTGACTTCTCTGAATCAAATTGAAGGGTTTTCTGTTCTTAAGGATACCACCAAATAAAACTAATGTCAATTGTTCATTACATTCTCACCTTTATATATTCTTTTTATTATTTCGCTAGCAGGCATATCTATAATTTCAATATCTTTCACGCCAATATACTTAACTACTTCTCCTATAAGTTCTATAGTATCTATATCTTCTTTTTTATGAACTATTTTCACTTTGCTACCATCAAAAGTAAAATCCATTTTTTCCGAAATTGTTCCAATTTGTTGTTTTAATAGTTCCAAATTAAGTTCATTAGGCTTCTTTAACAATAATTCTAATGTTCTTGAAGTTCCATATTGATTTTTTAAATTGCTTAAATCCCCATCATAAATTAACTTTCCTTTATCAATAACTAATATTCTTTTGCATAATTCTTCTATATCACTCATATCATGAGTAGTAAGCATTACTGTTGTACCATATTCTTCTCTAAACTCTCTTATAAGATTTCTTATTTGATCCTTAACTACTAGATCCAATCCAATAGTTGGTTCATCTAAATATATAACCTTTGGATTATGAATTAATGCTGCCGCTAAATCTGCCCTCATTCTTTGACCTAGGGATAAGGTTCTAACTGTTCTACCCATAAATTCATCAAGTCCTAATCCTTCTCTTAATAAATCTAGCCTTTGATTATATGAAGAAATTTCAACCCCATATATTTTTCTTAGTAATGCAAAGGTTTCTGATAGTGGCAGGTCCCACCATAATTGTGTTCTTTGTCCAAAAACCACTCCAATTTTTTTAGCATTTTCAATTCTGTTTTCATATGGAATAATTCCATCAACCATACAACTTCCACTAGTTGGAGTTAAAATACCAGTTACCATTTTTATTGTAGTTGACTTCCCTGCTCCATTTGGGCCCAAGTATCCTACTATTTCCCCTTTTTCAATTTCAAAACTTATATCTTCAACTGCAACTTTAGTAATTGTTTCATGAGTAAAAAGACTTTTTACTGCACCTTTAAAGCCTGGTTCTATTTTATTTGATTTAAATTCTTTTCTTAAATTTTCTACCTTAATCATTAATACCTCCTAATTTCCAGCACTTTCATAGGATTTCATCCCCAAATTCCAAGTTTTATATGCTATTATGAATGATATAATTGCAACAATAAATGTTCCTAAAACACAATAAGTAATTGTACCCTTATCTAAAAAATATGATGCTGGAATAAAGGCTGTAAAAGCAAAGGGTATTATAAAACTTAATATTATCTGGATTCCTTTACCATATATTGAATTGGGATACTTTGTGAAATCTGAAAACATATATACTATATTTAATATTGGAAAACTCTCTTTAATCCAAAATGCAAGAGAGGCAAAAAATAATTTTATAGCTGTATAAATAACTGCACCAGAAAAAATTACTATTATAAAAGCAATGACTTTTGTAGCTGTAATTGTAATACTTAAATTTGTAATTGAATATCCAACTATAACAATTCCGGTTAATATCTCCCCTAAGGCATCTAATTGAAATCTTTCTGCAAACACTTGAAATAATGGATTAAGAGGTCTTAATAAATATCTATCAAATTCCCCTCTAATTATTGTATTTTTGCTAAAAAGCCAAATATAATCTGATATTAAATGATCAATTCCCCTTGGAAGTTGAGCAAAGCCATAAATAAATAAAATTTCATAAAAGCTCCATCCATTTAAATCAGGTATTGTTTTAAATACCATTGAAATAAAAAGTATTCCTGTAACTTGAGAGAAGACAAAACAAATTATCCCAATAAAAAAATTAGCCTTAGATTGCATTAATATTTTGAAATATTGTTTTACAAAATCTTTATAAATATCTAAGTATCTTAGCATTTTTTATCCCCCCATTACTGTTACTCTTTCAATTGCCTTTTTCCATAACAACCTAAAAATAATATATAAAACTATTATCCAAACTAGTTGAATTCCTAAAGAAAATAATAGCTCATTCTGTGGCAATTTCCCCATATAAACCATAACAGGAGTATAATTCATTGCTGAAAAAGGTAAATACTTTAATACCCCTTGTAATGCAACTGGAAAAAATACTATTGGTATTAATTCTCCTGAAAAGAATTTTATTAGTATCCCTTTAGCCATCATAAATCCCCAAATATATGTTACAAAAAATGCACTTATTGAAAAAATAAAATTAAATAAAAACATAACAACATATCCTAGTATTACACTTAAAATATATAATAAAATATTAATTATATCAGGTGGCATTTGTCCTTCTGATATAAATTTATATATATAAAAACAAATCCATAATGGTAATGAAATTGTTGATAAGTTTAATACTACTTGTCCAATACTTTCTGATAGAATTCTCTTTTCATAGCTAATAGGTTTAATTAAGTTAGTTGCTATTGAACCTGTAATAATATCATCTGAAATGGTCCAATCCATGCTAACATTAATTATTTGTGATGTTATATAGCTCATAATTACATATACTATTATTTCACTACTATTAAATCCATTAATAATACTACTTGATGAACTATTAAATATAGCAACCCATAGATAGTACATAATCAGTACTTGGATTAATCCTCCTACAATTCTCATAAAAAAACCTACTTTATAGCTCATTCTTCTTTGAATAACACTTTTACCAAAAGGTATATAATTTGAAATATCATTAAACAATCTTCCCATACAACACCTCTTCTTACATTAATAGGATATTAATTATACTCTTTTTATTTTTTCAAGTCAATTTATTAACCAGTCTTTACTTTTTTGAAAACATTTGTTAATTTTGAATATATTTTTAAAATGAAATTGTATAATAGAAGCATGTTTATGTAATAATTACAAAATAATTGGAGGTACTTATATGAGTAAAACTGAAAATAATAATCATTTTTCACAAACTAATAAACTATCTATATCAGTGGTAAGTTTATTGTATCTATGTATAATAATCGGAAATATTGTAGAAGCTTTCAAAGAGAATCCTTCTGTTCCAATACCCTTATTAATATTCTTCTCTATAGTTATTATATTTTCTTTAATTGTAGATATAATTTTATACAAAAAGAATTCTTCTAATCAAAATCTTAAATATTTTATTTTTTATGGATATTTCATTGTGTATTTAGTAGCATTATTTGGTTCAAGTCTACAATTAACCTTTGTATACATAATATCTATATTAATACTTAGTTATTTATATTTTGATATTAAATTAATAAAAACTCTATGTATATCTTCAATAGCTATAAATGTACTTAAAGTGGTATTATTTGTTATTCAAGGGAAAACTGATTCCTTAAGTACAACTAATTTTACTATTCAAATATGTACCATTATAATAGTGTCCATTGCTCTATATGGTTCATCTAAATTATCCATTAAGTTAAATGAAGATAAAATTAATTCAATAAAAGCAAATGAAGATATGATAAAAAACATGCTTAATGATGTTTTAAAAACCGCTTCTTTATTTGATAAAAATTCTAATGAAGTATATAACATTGTTACTGAACTTGAAGAATCCTCAAACACTATTAATTCTGCAATTTCAAATATTTCAAAAGGTATGGAAACAACAGTGAATAGTGTCCAAAACCAAACTGAACTTACTGAGAAAATTCAACAAGTAATTAACTCCACTTCAGAAAAAGCTAATCACATGGGAGATATATCTTCTGATACTATAGAATCTATGAATAACGGTATTTACATTGTTGAAGATTTAAATAATAAGACTAAAATAGTTAACGAAAATAGTGACAATGTTGAAAAATATATGATAGAACTAAAAGATAATACTTCTTCAATTCAAAAAATAACTCAAGTAATAACTGAATTAGCCGAACAAACAAATTTGCTTTCTCTTAATGCTTCAATAGAAAGTGCTAGAGCTGGAGAAGCAGGTAAAGGCTTTGCTGTTGTAGCTGATGAAATAAGAAATTTAGCAACACAAAGTGGCGAATCTGCAAATGATATTACAGAAATAGTATCTAAATTACAAGAAATGGTTGATATTTGTGTTAATGCAGTTAGTAAACTTCGTGAAGTTAATAAAGAACAGAATTCTTTAATTTCAGATACTTCAAAAATATTTAAATCAACAATTAATAAAATGAATGCAGTAAATGAAAATGCTCAAACCATATCAAGTGAAATAATTAATATTCTTTCTACAAATGATGAAATAATATCAAATATTCAAGATATTTCATCTATTAGTGAAGAAACAATGGCTGCAGTTGAAGAAACTACTGCTGTAACTGAACAAAACTTATCTCGTACAAGCAAAACAAAAGAATTAACTCAAGAGCTTTTAGAGAATTCAAAAGAAATGAATAAATATATATAAAAAATTAAAAGGGCTGTTTCAAAACAGCCCTTTTAATAACAATAAGAGCGTGACTCAATGATTTATTTTAATTTACATAATTTTTAAATAAAGTTCTTAATATATTTTTGTATTAATTCCATATCTATAGGCTTACATTCTATATCTGTTCCTCTTAAAGCATTTTTAGTATTACTACAATCTAACCTTGCTTCTAATTTACCATATCTTTTTTCCATAGATTCATTTGATTTTTTAGTAACTTTAAATAATGATTCCAATAATTTTAATGGATGTTCATTACCAGAATTGAACAAGTTCTCTTTCCACTCTTCATAAGTAATCATTTTTAAATCATATCCACATTTCTTCATTATATCCCCAAGTTCTTTATAGGATATTATTTTATCATTTAATAAATTATATGCTTTACCATAAGTATTACCTTGTTTAGATATTTCTATAATAGCTGAAGCAATATAATCTACTTGAGTCATATGAATATTCATATCTATATCTGCATATTTCTTATTTATCATAATATCTTTAATTGTTCTACTTACAGAATCGCTATATTTCCAAATACCATTTTTACTATCTCCTGTTATTTCCCCTGGTCTGTATACACAAGCTTTAAGGCCTCTTTCCCTTGCAATTTGTATTATTTTCTCACATACCCATTTTGTTTCACTATATGGTAAATAATAGCCTTCATATGCATTTAATTCATCATCTTCAAATATTTCTTTGTCAAAGTAACTTGGATTATCAAATACACTATATGATGATACATAATTATAATATTTTACTCTTCCTGTAGCTGCAAATTTTATGGACTCTACTGTACCAAATACATTAGTATCTTTAAGTCTACTAAATGGATATATAAAATTAAGAATTGCTCCATTATGGTATACAGTATCAATCTTTTCACATAAAAATTCATACTCATTATCTTCTATACCTAACTTAGGCTTGTCTACTGAACCTACTATAGGGAATATTCTTTTTTCATAATTATCATCCCATAGTTTATAGTATTTCATATTTTCCTTAATTCTTGAAAATCCATGTTCTTTACTCTTAGCTCTTACATGACAATATGCATTAGCCTTGCTTCTTTCCATTATATTGTAGATTAAATAAGCACCTACAAATCCAGTTGTCCCTGTAATCAACACATTTTTCATTAATGGCTTTTCCTCTGAATATTTACTAAATGTAATTGATTCATCTAATTTACAAGCTTCTATTAAGTATGATTTATCTGAGTACAAATTTGATAAATCTTCCCCATTTAAGGATTTCTCAATATACAAAGCTATAAAATTAATTTGTGGTTTCTCAAAAATTACACTTACTGGAATAACAACATTAAATCTATCTTCAATAATTGTTGCTAATTCTACAACTGCCAATGAGTCCATACCTAAACTAAGTAAATTATCCTTAGGTCTTACCTTATAATCTAGTTTCTCTTTTATTAGGATAATTAATTCTAGCTCTGTTTCTGTTAAATTTCCTTCAGCACAAGCTATTTCTTCTTCCTGCCCTCTTGAATTTATGAAATTAAATTTCCCATCTAAGTATTTTTCACGAGATTTTAGTATTGATACTTTCCCATTGTCTGATTTTATTAATTCTCCATCTTTTAGTATTCCTACATCATATGGAGATACTTCAAAATATTCAAAAATTACATTATTTATCTCATTTGTAATTTCTGCTATATCTATTTTTTTTATAATTTGTTCTGGTAATTCTATTAAAACAATTAATTTTTCCTTACCTTCTTTTTCAATAGAAAAAGGTACAATAGTACTATAATTTAATATATTTATTTTCTCTTTTAACTTTAAATTTATATCGTTTGGTAAAATATTATTACCATTTATTATAATTAGTTCTTTTGCTCTACCTGTAATATACAAGTGATTATTTATAACAATTCCAAGATCCCCTGTTCTAAGAAATTCACCAGGAATACCTTCTATAGTTCCTTTAAATGTTTCTATTGTGGCCTTTTTGTTCATATAATAACCTTTTGCAACAGATGGTCCTTGAATCCATATCTCACCAAATTCATTATCTTTACAAATTTCACATGTTTCTGGATTTACAATTTTTACTGTTGTGTGCGGAACAATTCTTCCCCCACTTACAAATTGTATTGTCCCTTCCCCCTCATTATCAACTAAAACTAACTTTCCCTTTTGATACTCATTGAAATCAATATTAATTACATTTTCACTTGTACAAAAACCTGTAGCAATAGCACATGTACTTTCTGCTAATCCATAACCTGTAAAAAATTTTTCTAGTTTCATTCCAAACTCTTCATATTCTTTTGCAAATCTCTTCATTCCAGAATAGTTAACTATTTCTGATCCATCTTGTATAGATCTTAAGTTTGATAAGTCTATATTCTTAAGAGATTTTGCAGGAACTATTTTGGGATATGACTCAATAACAGAATGTGGAATTGAAGTCATTTCTGCTTTATATTCACTTAAGCCTTCTATCCATCTTGATGGCTTTTCTATAAATGCTGCTGGAGACATAATTCCTGCTACAAAGTTTTCATTAATCCCTGGTCCAAATAAACTATAAACCAATCCCATGTTATGAAAAAATGGTACCCATGTAAAAGTTCTTCTTGCTTTGTAATTATCATAGCAGGCATTAATATTGCTAATTAAATTTCCATATGTTATTTCCACACCTTTAGGAGCACTAGTTGATCCTGAAGAATATTGTAAATAAATAACATCATCTACTCCTATTCTTTCCGGCACAAAAATATCCTTAGAATCAGATTCTTCTTCAATATTTATTAATTTAATACTTTTAAGAGAATCAGCTAATTTCTTTTTAATTAACCCATTACAAAGTATGTATTTTGCTTTACAAGAGTTAAGTACAGAAATGAAGCGCATTTTTTTGCTTTCATCAATTGGTGGTGGAATTATAGTAAAAACAATTCCACAATAAACTGATGCAAATGCCGCTATAACATTATCAACAGTTTGTGTAGAAAAAATAATTACATTATCACCTTTTTTTATATTATTACTTCTTATAATCTTTGCTGCTTCTACACTTCTAGAAAATAGTTCACGTCTTGTTAGTGGTATGATTTTTTTTTCATTGTTACTAAAATCGTAGAATGAATAACATTCTTCACTCCCTTTTTTTTCTGCATTTTCTTTCACAATTTCATATAAAGTATCTTGTCCGTTTTTTAAATAATATTTTTCTTTCATACATGCACCTTCTTTCTATTTATCACCATAATGATAACATACCATTTTTGTAAAATAAATGCTTAATATTGAAAATAATACTATAATGTATATACTAGTCTTTATTTCTTATCTAAATTAATTAATATTTAACTTAAAAATTAAAATAGACCAACAATACCATTTCTGGAATTGTCAGCCTAAAGAATAATAAACTTTATTTAACACTACCCTCTACAATAGACTCAATAATTTGTTTTTGTGCAAAGAAATAGAAGATTATTACTGGTAAAATAGTTATTACTAACCCTGCTAATGCTAAATGCCACTGTTTTGTATATTCTCCAAAAAACAAGAATGTTTTTAATGGTATAGTAGGATTTTTTCCGTTAATAACTAAAGAAGGTAACAAATAATCATTCCATATCCATACTAAATTTAATATTGCTACTGTTACTGTAGTAGGCTTTAATAAAGGGAATATTACATACCTAAAGGTTTGAAATTTAGAACAACCATCAATAGTTGCAGCTTCATCTAATTCTTTTGGTATTCCTTTTACAAAGCCATGATAAAGGAAGATTGACATTGCTGATCCAAAACCTAAGTACATAAAAATAAGTCCTGGAATATTTAATAAATGTAGTTTTCCCATTATTCTAACTAAAGGCAACATTACTGCTTGAAATGGAATTAACATTGAAACTACAAAAATCATTAAAATAATATTGCTAACTTTTGATTTTGTTCTTTGTAACATCCAGCCTGCCATAGATGAAAATATTACAATAATTGTAATACTACAAATAGTAATTAATAATGATGTTCCAAGAGTTTTCAGAAAATCTAAACTTTCAAAAGCCTTTTTATAATTATCGAAAATAAATTCCTTGGGAAATGCCAAAGTGCTTTCAAATAATTCTCTTTTTGTTTTAAATGAATTAATTATTATTACCCAAAAAGGAGCTAGAAATATTAATCCTGTTACAATTCCTACAATTGTTAATATAATTTTTTTACTGTAAGCCATATTTCCATCTGAATATACTTTTTTCATTATGCTTCAACTTCTCCCTTCTTTGAAATGTAAACTTGAATTAATGAAATAGCACCAACAACTAAAAGTAAAATAATTGCTTTTGCCTGTGCTTGTCCCATATCATTAAATTTTTGTCCTGTTTTAAGAATATTCATGGATATCATTTGAGTTGCATTTCCTGGTCCACCAGCTGTTAATGATAGATTTTGATCATATAGCTTAAAAGAATTTGATAATGTTAAAAATACACTAACTGTCATTGCAGGTCTAACTAAAGGCAAAATTATATGTTTTAATCTTTGAATAGGGCTTGCCCCATCAATCTTTGCAGCCTCAAGTACTTCTCTTGATATTCCTTGTATACCTGAAATATATATAATCATTAAGTATCCTGACATTTGCCAACTCATTAAAATAACTAATCCCCAAAATCCAGTTTTCTCATCAGATAACCATCCATTTAATGATTCAACCCCAATAGTATTTCCTATTGTAGCGAATACTTCTTGAAAAATAAATTGCCATATAAAACCTAAAATTAATCCTCCAATTAAATTAGGCATAAAAAATATTGTCTTTAATATATTACTAGTTTTTAATTTTTGAGTAACTAATAAGGCTAACAAAAAGCCAATTACATTCAGAACAATAACTGATACAATTGTGAATTTTGTAGTAAACCAAAATGAATGAAGAAATGTTTCATCTTTAAAAGCATTAATATAATTTTGAAATCCAACCATATTAATTGATGAAGATATTCCATTCCAATCAGTGAAAGAATAATAAATTCCCATAATAAAAGGAATAAAAACTACTAATACAAATGCAAATAAAACTGGAAATAAAAATAGCCAAAATGAAATATTCTTTTTTTTCATATTTTTCCTCCTAAATACATGTCTAAAAAGCAGGAGGAAATCTCCTGCTTAAATTAATTTATTATTTTCTCGCTTCACTCCAATTGGTTTTAGCTTGCTCAACTACTTGTTCCCAAGTTAATTCTCCTGCAAAATATTTTTGGAAAGAAGCTCCTAATTGGTCTTCACCATATCCAGTTGGATATCCCATAAACACCCATGGCATTGACTTTCCATCTTGAGAGAATTTTGCTACATCTTTCGCTAAAGGATCTGAAGGTTGTAAATCATCAGATTCAAATCCTTTATATGCTGGTATAAATTTAAAGTCATTTACTATCATTTTCTTACCTTCATCTGAAGTATATAACCAAGATAAAAAGTCTTTTGCTGCTTTCTTCTCTGCATCAGATTTTTTTGAATTTACTGCCCAATACATAGGTACTCCAACAGGAATACATCCTTCTTTTACTCCATCTAAGCTTATTGGTAAAATTCCTATATTCTTAGCTAATTCTTTATCAATACCTTCTACGCTTGAATAAATCCAATTACCTTGTTGAATCATTGCTGCTTTTCCTAAAGAAAATTGTTTTTCAACTTGTGTTGCATAGTCAACACCATTTATTGATTTGTCGCTTCCATCTGGTTTATAAGAATATTTTACTTGTAAATCTAACAATTTTTTCAACTGATTTGAATATTTAAATTCTATTGTCTTTGCATTATATGCTTCTGTACCATCTTTAAATTCATTAGAGAATGCTACATTAGATGTATGCAATCCAGTAACCCAATTTTCTTTTCCAGGTAATACAAATACACTATCAATTCCAAGCTCTTCTTTCTTACTATCTAATTTTGCTGCTGCATCTTCTAATTTAGCAAATGTAGTAAGTGTACTTGGATCAATACCTGCTTTTTTAAATATTTCCTTATTATATACAAAACCATAGCCTTCAATTGCAAGTGGTACTCCATAAACTTTACCATTAGATGTAACTGCCCCCAATGTATTATCTGCTGCATTTTTAGCTAAGTCTGTATCACTTAAATCTTCTAATTTCTCTAACCAATCCTTTGTATCTTGTGGTCCTCCTATATTATAGATTGTTGGTTCTTCCCCACTTTGAAATTTTGCCTTTAAGGCAGAACCATAGTCATCTCCACCACCAACTGTCTGGATATTAATTTTAACGTTTTCATGACCTTCCTCATATTTTTTGGCTGCATTTTCTAATGCTTCTTTAGCTTCTACCTTAAATTGAAAAATATCAACTGTAACTTTCTCTGATGAACTACTATCATCACAACCTGATAATAAAGCTGTTGATGAAATCATCATTGTTGCTAAAGCCATTGCTACTAATTTTTTTACCTTTTTCATTCCAATCCCTCCAAATTTACTTACAATGTAAAGTTTTACATTTAATATTTTAAAGATTTATCTTATTTTTATAAAATAAAACAATCTTTAATTTCATAATTAATTGGTTTTTAATTTATCATTAATAATTACCTATTGTATATCCAGGAAACGTTTCCAAAAAAATGACTCAATTCATTAATAAT
>JAAYPK010000011.1 GCA_012519845.1 Clostridiales bacterium | reverse complement strand
TGTATTTTTTATTATTATTTTATGTATTTTTTCAATAAAATATATAATCAATAGAAGTTTGAGTAATGATAAAATTAAAAGCTTATTAATGGGACAAACTATAAATATAAATGATAAAGAATATATTTTATCAGAGGATAATATTAATGATTTTGAAGTTTCTGAGAGAATAAATCAAGGGAATAATGAAAATAAAATAAAAATAAAAATGAATGTTGAAATTGACAATAATGTAATATCATTAGCTTTTGATACAATCTTTGATTTTAAAACAAATTGGCAATTTAATAAAGGTGAAGTAATCGAGATTTTTGATGTAAATAGCAATGATAATTATGAAAAGATACTAATGGAAAATATTGTTGAAAAAGGCGTGTTTTTTGATGATAATTCACATGTTTATGGCTATAAGATAAAAGAAATAAGGGAAGTAGTTATTAATAAAAATGGCATTAATAATGAATTTAGTGGTAAAGCAAAACTAACAAATGGAATGTATTATATTGTTTCTGATATTTCTGGTAATGTTGATTTTGATTTAGATACTATGAGTTGGAAAATATATAATATAAAAATAAACACCATAAATCCAGTTGAAAAAGAAGAAGAAATTAATGAAGATATTATTAAAGATGAAATAAAACATTTTATCTCAATGGAAAATAATAATCCATATGAATATATTTATACAATAAATGAAAGAGATATGGTGGCTAAGATTAATTTATCACAGGATGTTATTACAGACATTAACATAATAGAATATATGATAGATGAAGATAAAAATATAATTAAATATACTATAGAAGGTATAGCAGAAAAAGAAATATTGAAAAAAATAAGTTTTTCAGGAACTGTTAATATGCCACTAAGTGTTGATAAAAATATAAGTAGTACTGTTAACCTTAGGATAAATAATGTAATTATAAATAATCCGGAGGAAGAGATACTTAAAGAAGAAATAGTAAATAAGAAGATAAATAACAAAATAATAAATGAAAATGATGCAAAAACATTTAAAATATTAAATACGGACAATATTTATATTACTAAAAAATATGTTAATGGTACAATAAATATAAATGATAAAAAAATAAATATACAGATACAATTAAATTTAGGATATGATAAAAATGGGAAACAATTGTGGACAGTATCAGATATTTATACAGAAAACATGAACCAATATGAAGAATTTTAATAACGAACTATTCCTTGGAGGTTAAAGATGAAGAATAAAAACAAATTTTATAAGTCAGCCTTAAAATATTATGAAAATGGTTATATTAAAAAAGCTTTAGAACAATGTGATAAAGGAATTGCAGAAGATTTAAAAAATAGTTCAGTGCTAAATCTTAAAGGTGTTCTTTTATATGTTCAAGGTGATTTAAATGGAGCAGTAACCACATGGAAAATTAATGCGGATTATAATGATGACGAAACATCAAAAAGATTTTTAAGTGATTATAGAAAAGATAAAGAAAGAGATATACAGTATAACAAAGCAGAATTATTGTTAAAGAAAAGAGAAATAAATAAAGCATTAGAAATTTTAAATGAATGTGCTGAAAGTGATTTTAATAGAATAAAAGTAAGTTCTGCATTAGCACTATGTTATGTAAAAAAAGGTGACTATGAAGCAGCAAATAAAGAATTAAAAAGAGTATTTGAGTTAGATAGAAATAATGAATTAGCAAAAAATATTCAAAAAGTAATAAAGGATTTTTCAGGAGAAAAAGTTAAAACAAATCAATCCATTAATTGGACAAAGCTTTTAATAGTAGGAGCAGTTGTAGTAATAATTTTAGCATCTGGCATTGGAATATATAAGGTGGCAAACAAGCCTACAGATGTAGATAGTAATAAGATTGTAGAAAATAATAATTCAAATGAAGATAATAATAAGCAAGATACTGGAGAAACTAATGATAAAGACCTAGTAGATTCAGAAGCTATGGAAAAAGCAATTACTGAAAAGGATTATAATACTTTATATAATTTGATTAATAATTTAAAGGATAAAGAACTAAGTGATAATGACAAGGAAGAATATGAAAAAGGTAAAAATGTTTTAGAAACAGAGGGTGTAGAGGCAATATATAAAAATGCTATGTCTCTATATGACAATAAAAAATACGTTGAAGCAAAAGCTGAATTTATTAAAGTTTATGAATATGGTAAAGATAGTTATATATTTTCACATGCTGTATTCTTTTTAGGATTATCTAGCGATAAAAATAACGATAAAACAGAAGCAATAAAATATTATGAAGAATACTATAATGATTTTAAGGATGGCTCATATATAGAAGAGGTTCTTTATTCTCTTGCAAGAACATATAAAAATATAGATATTGTAAAAAGTAAATATTATGCTAATGAATTAATTAATACATATCCAGATTCCATATATAACAATGAGAACATTTCTGAAATACTAGGTTAATATATTTTAGGAAGTGGAATATTGATTACAATTATAAAAAATATAGAGGTATATTCTCCATGCTATTTAGGTGTAAAAGATATTGTAATAGTAGGAGACAAATTTGAAGGAATATACGATAAAGTAAATATACCTAATAACTTTATTAATATTAATGTAATTGAAGGTAAGGATAAAATTATCTTTCCTGGATTTATTGACAGTCATGTTCATATTATAGGTGGTGGTGGTGAAGATAGTTTTAAAAGTAGAACTCCAGAAATTAAGCTTACTAATTTGACTAAGGCTGGAATAACTACTGTTATAGGTTGTATAGGAACAGATGGAATTTGTAGAGATATGAGTGAGTTATTAGCAAAAGTCTATTCCTTAGAAGAAGAAGGAATATCAGCATTTTGCTATACTGGATCCTATGATGTACCTGTGAGAACGGTAACTTCAAATATAAAAAAGGATATTATGCTTATTAATAAAATAATTGGTGTTGGAGAAATTGCAATTTCTGATAGAAGGAGTAGTCAACCAAGCTTTGAGGAAATTACACATATTGTTGCAGAAGCAAATGTAGGTGGATTATTATCAGGAAAAGCTGGAATTGTTCATTTTCATGTTGGCCCAGGTAAAAGGAAAATTGATATGCTTTTTAAGCTAATTGAAGAAACTGAGATATTACCTTCACAAATTATTCCAACTCATATTAACAGAAGCGAAGAATTATTTGAAGAGGGGTTAAGATATGTTAGCTTAGGAGGTTATATTGATTTAACAACAAGTTCTGATCCAAATTATTTAGAGCCTACTGAGCTTACAGCAAGTGAAGGTTTAAAAAGATATGTTGATAGTAATTTGCCAATTGAAAAAATAACTTTTTCCTCTGATGGAAATGGCAGTATGCCTAAATATAATAATAAAAGAGAAATAGTTGGATTATCAATTTGTTCTGTGAAAAGTCTTTATATAGAAGTTAAAAAAGCTATTATAAATTATAATATTCCTATAGATACTGCTATTAAGGTTATTACAAGTAATGTGGCTGATTTATATAGGTTGCAAGGAAAAGGCTGGATAAAGGAAGGCTATTCTTCTGACTTTGTAATTGTAGATAAAGACAGTTTAGATATTGATAGTGTATATGCAAAAGGAATGAAATTAGTTAATAAAAATGAAGCCATAGTAAAAGGAATATTTGAGTAAAAAGGATGAGTATACCTTATTGAAAATTAGGTATACTCATTTTAATTTATTAATTATTTACTTTTAAAAAAGACATGATGTCCGATAGATGTGCAATCAATTTTAGCTGTTTTATTCATCCATGAACATGTCGATATAGAAGGGTTATAAAAAAACAAAGCATTATTTGTTGGATCTTTTCCTTTAAGGGCCTCATAAACTGCATCATAGCAAGATTTATCAGGATATGCTTCAATGTTGTTATTTATAACACAGGAAAATGCATTTTTTTGGAATATTACACCGTCTATGGTATTAGGGAAATGTGGATCTAAAACTCTGTTTAGTACAACGGAAACTACCGCTACTTTCCCTTCAAAGGGTTCACCCCTACTTTCGCCATAAACTAATTTTGCCATAAGGTCTATATCTAACTGAGTTATATTTAGAGTACTAGAACCTTGTGAAAAAACCTCTACAACATTATTTGTTTCACTATTATAAGCAATTCCTACATCAATTATTTCTGAATCTGTTTCATATTTTTCAGAAAAACTAGTATTTCCTTTTGTTATTATACTAGGAAATAACATAAAGGATAGAGCTATAGATAGTGAGCATGTAATTATAAATTTTTTCATAAATAACCTCCTTGGTTGTAACCCAGACAAAATTAGTATAGCCAAAAGAAAAAAATATATTCAATTTTTATTAAAATTATCCATGTTTTTCTTTAATGTATTAATAGCAGATAAGAAATTATTATATTTATTATTACTATCTTCATAATTATTATTAATATTATTAGATTTAGGACTTGAAGTTTCAACATCAAGTGCATATTGGAAAGAGTTAATATATGTTTCATATGAAGAGATAGTTTCTTTTAGAGAATTATATAAATAATCCTCATTTTCAGGAATGGAAATAGAATAGGACTTATTTTTTATTAAATTTAGATTTCTTTCTTTGTTTTTAACATCTTGAACTAAAACATTTAAACTTCGATTATCTTCCCTTATTTTTTCTAAAGCTGGATTAAGGTCTTCACTTATTTTTTCTAGTAAAGAATAACATTCATTAATTGATTTTAAATAATTATTTTTAGTAGCTTCCTTAGTATCTTTATCTCTTGTAATTTTTAAAACTGCAGTTGCATAATTAGATGAATTAGTAAAAAAGACTTTTTCGGAGGCACCAAAGGATGAATTAATTCCTAGTAAATTAAGTTTATAGTAATTATCTTCTAGGAGCTTTAATTGATTTAAGTATTGTATATGAGTTTCATTTAATTTTTGAAATTCATTTGTGGCTAGCATATCTATTGATAATTGGTATAAAGTAATATTATTAGATATGGTTTCTAAAGCTTGAGTTTTAATTTCTTCATTGTTTTTTGACACATGAAAATTCTTTAATATTAATTTAAGATCATTTAATTCTAACAATCCATTAGTAAGAGTTTCTGTTGCAGATTCTGTATCAATTGTAGAATCACGGACAGATTGTCCAAGAGACAGATTACATTTATTAACTAAAGAAATAATATTGGATATTTCAGTAAAATCTTTGTTGTTTGGTGAAGCTTGCAAAATTATTGGTAATGAAATAGCGGAGAATAGCAGAGTAATAATTAGCAGATATTTATTTGATGACATAATTTTTTTTATCATAATACCACTCCTAAAATATGTTTTGTTATTATGATTTATATTTATAATTATTAATTAATATTATAAAAATATTAATTATGTATCACAATAGACTAAGAAAAGGAAATATAGTGTATAATTTTAAGTAATAAGTAGTGAAAGAGGTTTTGTAGGTGCAGGAATTATATTTAGTTTTAATTAATACGGTAAAAAACATTTCAATTTGGTCTATAATAGATATTGCTGTGGTATCGTATATTTTTTATAAAGCATATATACTTATTAAAGAAACAAGAGCGGAACAATTATTAAAGGGGATTGTATTATTAGTTGGTTTAATTCCCATTAGCTATATACTAAAATTAGATATGCTTTACTTTATATTAAGTAAAACTTTGACTATAGGTGTTTTGTCTATTATTATTATTTTTCAGCCAGAAATAAGAAGAGTATTAGAGCATTTAGGAAGAAGTGCTTTTGAAGATATACATATTCAGAATTTTGAAGATAGAGATAATGTAGTAAATGAAATTGTAACAGCAGTAGATAATTTAGCCCAAACAAAAACTGGGGCATTAATTGTTATAGAGCAAGGAACTGGTCTTGGAGAAATGCTTGGATCAGGAACAATTGTTGATGCTATTGTAAGTTCTGCATTACTTGAAAATATTTTTGTGGTAAATACGCCATTACATGATGGAGCAACTATCATAAGAAGAGGAAGAATTCATGCAGCAGGTTGTGTACTTCCTTTAACAAGTAATACTAAAATAAACAAAAAACTTGGAACAAGGCATAGGGCTGCAATGGGATTATCTGAAGTATCAGATGCTCTTATAATTGTAGTTTCGGAAGAAACAGGAGTTATATCATTAGCTGTTAATGGAAAACTAACAAGAAATTATGATAAAGAAAAATTAAAAAGTATTATTATAAAAATAATGAATAATAGAGATGCTAAAAAAGTTAAAACATTAGGAGAGAAGGTGAAAGTATGGATGAAAAGGCAGATAAAAAGATAGTTGTTAAAATAGTATGTGTTTTATTATCCTTTTCACTTTGGTTTTATATAAGTAATGCAGAAAATCCAAATAGAACATCAGTAATTAAAGATGTTCCTGTTGAAGTATTAAATGAAGATGCATTAAAATCATTAGGACTTACTTTAACTCCTAATCAGGAGTTTGCAATTGATTTAAGTGTTGAAGGTCCTGCTAAAGAGATTTATTCTTCTAAAAAAGAAGACTTTAAATTAGCAGTAGACTTAAGTGATTATGCTTTAAAAACTGGAGATAATAATGTCCCTGTAAAATTAGTTGATTATCCAAGTGGAATAAATATAAAAAGTGGAAGTGTTTTATCTATAAAAATAAAAATTGAAGAATTAGTTGAAAAAGAAGTTGAAGTCAAATCAAATGTGAATATATCCTATAAAGAAGGTTTTTCTAAGGATAGTATGGAGATTGACCCTAAAACTATAATAGTATCTGGTGCAAAGGGTTTAGTTGATAAGGTTGATCATGCTGAATTAAATGGGAAAATAAGCGATGTATCTAGTGATTTTGAGGAAGAATTTGATATATGGGCTGTAGATAATACAGGGGCAAAAATTACTGATGTTACATTAAGTAAAGATAAAGGTAAATTGAAGGTAAATGTTATCCAAGGAAAAGAAGTAGATGTTAAGGTAAAATACAAAGGCGCATTACAGAGTGGTATTAATATCTCTAAGGAAGAGTTATCAAGTAGCAAAATCAGTATTTTAGGTGAATCTAATGTAATAAATAATATAAGCTATATTGAAACTGAAGAGTTAGATTTAAGTAGTGTTACTAAAAGTGGAGAGTATACAGTTAAACTTAAGGTGCCAGATGGAATAACTATAGCCAATTCTATAGAAAGTGTAGTGGTTAAGCTTACTCTTGACGGAGATATTACTAAAGAAATAAAAAATGTTCCTGTAAGTTTTAGTGGTCTTGATGAAAGTAAATTTGCAATTGAAGGAACTAATTCAGTTAATATTACTATAACAGCAAATATAAATAATGTATCTAATATAAGTGCAAATGATATAGAAGTAGTTGCATCATTATCAGATATAAATGAGGCGGGAAATTATACTGTAAAATGGACTGCAACAAGTAAGAATAATAATGTAAATATAATAAATAAAGAAGGCAATATAGATATCATTTTAAAGGCAAAATAAAGGAGTGGCTATAATAAATGGCGATTAGGATTAATAATATTTCCTTAAATATTGAAGAACCCAAAGACATACTTAAGGAAAAAGTAGCTAAAAAACTTAAAATAAAAAAAGAAGATATAATAAATTTTAAGATAATTAGAGAAAGTATTGATGCAAGAAAAAAGGACAATATTAATTTTATTTATACAGTACAGATTGAAACTTTATTTGAGGATAAAATATTATTAAAGAATAAAGATGTAGTAATAGTTCAGGAAGAAAAAGAAGAAATATTACCTGGAAATAAATTGTTGACATCAAGACCTATTGTTATAGGATTTGGTCCAGCAGGAATATTTGCCGCATTAACACTAGCAAGAAAAGGTTATGCACCAATTGTGTATGAAAGAGGAGAAGATGTGGATAATAGAACAAAGACTGTGGAAAGTTTTTGGGCAGGGAAAAGTAAATTAAATTTAGAATCTAATGTTCAATTTGGAGAAGGAGGAGCTGGAGCCTTCTCTGATGGTAAACTAACTACTAGAATAAAAGATAACAGATGTTTAGATGTTCTTGAAACCTTTGTTAAGGCAGGAGCACCAGAAGAAATAATATATGAAGGAAAACCTCATGTAGGAACAGATTTATTAAAAGGTGTTGTAAAAAATATTAGAGAAGAAATTAAAGCTTTAGGTGGAGAAGTACATTTTAATTCAAAGTTAGAAAAAATTAATATTAGAGATAAAAAGTTATCTAGTATAATTGTAAATGGAAATGAAATACCTTGTGAGGCACTTATTTTAGCTATTGGTCATAGCTCTAGAGATACTTATGAAATGCTATGGAATGAAGGGGTATTTATGGAATCAAAGGCTTTTGCTATTGGAGTAAGGGTAGAACATCCTCAGGAGTTAATAAATAGGAGTCAATATGGTAAATATGCAAATCATCCAAGGCTAAAAGCAGCAGATTATAGATTAGCTACCCAAAGTAGTACAGGAAGAGGAGTATATTCATTTTGCATGTGCCCAGGTGGAGTTGTTGTTGCAGCTGCATCAGAAGAAGAGAGACTTGTAACAAATGGAATGAGTTATCACGCAAGAGATTTAGAGAATGCTAACTCTGCTTTAGTAGTAACAGTTGGACCAAAGGATTTTGGAGAAAATACACCGCTAAGTGGTATGGAATTTCAAAGACATTATGAAAGTTTAGCCTATAAATTAGGTGGAGGAGATTATAAAGCTCCAGTTCAGCTTATAGGAGATTTTCTAAATGATAGAAAAAGTAACAAAATAGGGTCCGTAAAACCATCGTATATGCCAGGATATGAATTAGAAGAACTAAAGAAGGCATTACCAAGTTTTGTTGTAGATTCACTTAAAGAAGGAATAAGTATATTTGATAAAAAAATAAATGGCTATGGAATGGATGATGGAGTATTAACTGGAATAGAAACAAGAACGTCAGCTCCAGTTAGAATTACAAGAAATAGTAATTTAGAAAGTATAGATGTAAAGGGAATATATCCTTCTGGAGAAGGAGCAGGTTTTGCAGGGGGAATAATTTCTGCAGCAGTAGATGGAATTAAAGTTGCAGAGAATATTATAAAAGAATATAAAATTAAATGATTTGAATATTCTGAAAACTTAAGTTTTCAGGATATTTTTTGTTACAATGGAAAATGTAATGGACTTAAGAATAACTTAGCCAATATTGTTATAAATTTAACATTTAAATAAATAATTATAAGAGGTGCATAGGGATGAGTAAAAGTTTTGACGATTTACTTTCAAAGGTGAAGGAATGTGAAAGAAAAAAATTAGCTGTTGCAGTTGCGCAAGATGAACCAGTTTTAGAAGCTGTAAAAGCAGCTAAAGAACAAGGTATTGCTGATGCAATATTAGTAGGGGATAAAGATAAAATTAAAGAAATTGCTGATTCAATAGGTATGGATTTAACTCAATATGAAGTTATCCATGAGGCAGATGTAAAAAAAGCAGCTTTATTTGCAGTTCAGTTAGTATCAAGTGGAAGAGCAGATATGGTTATGAAAGGTTTAGTTGATACAGCTACATTTTTAAGAAGTGTATTAAATAAAGAAGTAGGTTTAAGAACTGGTAAGGTAATGTCTCATGTGGCAGTTTTTGAAATTGAAGGATTTGACAGATTAATATTCTTAACTGATGCAGCATTTAATACTTACCCTGATTTAAAGGCAAAAATTCAAATAGTACAAAATTCTGTGTATGTTGCCCATGCTTGTGGAATTTCAAATCCAAAGGTAGCTCCAGTATGTGCTGTTGAAGTTGTAAATCCAGATATGCCTGCAACTATAGATGCATCTTTATTATCAAAAATGAATGACAGAGGTCAAATTAAAGGATGTGTAATTGATGGACCACTTGCTCTTGATAATGCATTATCAGAAGAAGCAGCTAAGCATAAGGGAGTAAAAGGACCAGTAGCAGGAAAGGCAGATGTAATTATGTTACCTGATATCGAAACTGCAAATGTAATGTATAAAACATTAACTTACACAGCAAAAACTAGAAATGGTGGATTACTAGTTGGTACATCTGCACCAGTTATTTTAACATCAAGAGCTGATAGTTTTGAAACTAAAGTTAACTCAATAGCTTTAGCAGCAGTAGTTGCAGAAGCTGGCAAATAAATTATTGGAGGTTTTATAAAATGGCATATAAAATATTAATTATTAACCCAGGTTCTACTTCTACAAAAATAGGTGTATATGAAGATGAAAAAGAGTTATTTGAAGAAACACTTAGACATCCAAATGAAGAAATTGAAAAATATGCTACTATTTTTGATCAAAGACAATTTAGAAAAGATGTTATTTTAAATGTATTGAAAGAAAAGAATTTTGATATTAATTCATTAGATGTAGTTGTTGGTAGAGGTGGAATGCTTAAACCAATTCCAGGTGGAACATATGCTGTAACTGATGAGCTTATAGAAGATTTAAAAGTTGGAGTTCAAGGACAACATGCTTCAAATCTTGGAGGAATATTAGCAAAGGAAATAGGTGATGAATTAAAAGTACCATCATTCATAGTTGATCCAGTTGTTGTAGATGAATTAGATGATGTAGCAAGATATTCAGGAATGCCTGAAATTCCAAGAGTTAGTAAATTCCATGCCTTAAATCAAAAAGCAGTTGCGAAAAGATATGGTAAAGAATCTGGAAAAGGATATGAAAACTTAAACCTTATAGTTGTTCACATGGGTGGAGGAGTTTCAGTTGGAGCTCATAAACATGGCAAGGTTGTAGATGTTAATAATGCATTAGATGGAGATGGAGCTTTTTCACCAGAAAGAGCTGGGGGAGTACCAGCTGGTGATTTAGTAAAACTATGCTTCAGTGGAAAATACACTGAAAAAGAAGTATTTAGTAAGTTAGTGGGTAAAGGTGGTCTTGTAGCTTATGCAAATACAAATGATATGAGAGATGTTCTTAAATTAATGGAGGAAGGAGATAAAAATGCTCAAAATGTATTTGATGCATTTATTTATCAAGTTTCAAAAGATATTGGAGCAATGGCAACAGTTCTTGAAGGTAAGGTTGATAAAATAATTTTAACTGGAGGAATTGCTTATTCACCTGTAGTTGATGAAGCTATTAAAAAGAGAGTAGGATGGATAGCTGATTTTGTAATTTATGGTGGAGAAGATGAATTGTTAGCTTTAGCACAAGGTGCTATTAGAGTATTAAATGGAGAAGAAAAAGCAAAGGTTTATTAGAATAAAATGTAGATAATAAAAGCTAGGTCATTTTGATATAATCCCACTAAAGTAGACAGATGAAATAATTAAATTTCATTAATCTATGGAGGTGGGATTATATCATTTGACCTAGCTTTTATTACATCTTTTAAGGTGTAAACTGCATTGAAATGTTGACAATAACACCATCTTCAGTATCAATCCAATAAAGGACACCGTTATTACCATAATATATTGTATTTGAGTTAGTTGGAGTATTTTTCAAAAGACTATTTCCTGATTCAATAGTTTTTTTAGTGTAATCATAAAAGGTCTTATAATTTGTATTAATTAAATCTATCTTATTACTATATTTGTTTTTATCATATTCTTCTAAAATAAATTCGCATAAATTAAAACTACAATTAGGAGAGATTTTATAGACTATACTTTGAATTTCGGGATTCCTAATTTGATAATTGTTATAAAATTTTGATAAGTTTGGATCTTCAGGATGATCTTCTAAATATACTCTTTTGGCCTCTTCAAATGTATAAAATTGAGCTTCATCAAAATCAAGGTACATTGAATTGTTCTTTTCGTAAATATCAGTTGCAAATCCTATGATATGCTTTTTGATTGGTTCCCTAATTATTAGGGTATAACTTACTTTACGGTTATATTTATTTGAATATCCATTGAAAGTAAATGTACCTGTGTTTTTAGTATCAATATTTTTATTACTTTCCCAAGTTACTTCAGATTGAACTGTATCAGAATTATTAACTAAAATGCTAATTTCATTAGGTAATGAAAAACTAGAAGTTTTAACTATGGTTGAACTTAGGGCAATAGGTTCAAATTTAGATAAGATATTATTCTTAATATTTTGTATATCATCACTTGTAACTCCATTATCAATGGCTAAATTTACAAAATAATAAGCATCATCGAATCTATTAATGTTCGTATAAGAACTAATAATAGATGTATAAGTCTTTGAATCTAATTTATTTTTTAGTAAAGCTTTTTCAAAAAAGCTTTTGGCTTCTACAAATTCTTTAATGTTTAAGCTATCATTACCTCTTTGAAGAAGATCCATAATGTCACATTTTTCATTACTTAAATCTTGAAGAACATCAGTTGATAAAGTTATTTCTTTTGTTGTATTATCAGAAGTTTTACAGCCTGCTAGGGAAAAAAAACAAAATGATAATGAAATTATTGATAGAATTTTTATTTTTTTAATATTCATATTAATCACTCCTTTATTTATTCTATATTTATATAATAGTAAGGAGAAGTTAACAAATTAATACAATTTATTGCCAAGTTGTTTCCAAAACAATAAAATTATTTTATTATATAAAAAAAGTTATAGTGACTGTTACAATTTCACCATTTTCAATTGATATTAATCCATTGTTATCATTAACAATTTCTTGGCAAATATAGAGTCCAAGCCCGCTACTATATTTATCATGATTATTATTTGATTTAATAAAAGGATGAAATATAGAATTATAAATATTATCAGGAATTATAATAGAGTGATTGGATATTTTAATAATATATTTATTACCATCAATAGTGGATCTTACGATTATTTCATTACTATTATTAGAATATTTAATTGCATTATCTAACAGATTAATGAATAGTTGTTTTAATCTATTTTCTTGTCCATAAATAATACCATTTTTTAATGTTGAATTAATATGAAGACCATATTTTGCTGCTTTAAGATTCATATCTTCAATAGTGTAGTTAATTATAGAATCAATTTTAATTTGGTTAAAAGGTTCTGTGCTTTGAGTTTGGCCTTTAGATACTTCTATTAAATCTAATACTAATTTATTAATTCTAAGACTTTCTGAATGAATTCTATTTAATGCTCTTTTATTGAAGTCTTCATCTTGAATCATATTACTTGCAAGCATTTCTGAATAGCCAGTTATTGCAGTTATAGGAGTCTTGATTTCATGAGTTACATTATCAAAGAAGAATTTTCTGTGTTGTTCAAGTTTTAATATTTTTTCTTTTTCTTCTTTTATAGTTTGAATTTGAGTTTTTATTTGATCCTTCATTTTAATAAATTCAGAGGAAAGAATGCCTACTTCATCTTTTCTTTTAGTATTAAAAGAAAAATTATAATCGCCTTCTTCAATCTTCTTTACACCTGCCGTTAATGATATTATTGGTTTTATTACAGTATTAGTAATAAAATAAGCTGTAGTAAATATAATAATGAAGAATACTATTTGTATTAAAGTAATTAGATTAATTGTTTCTAAATTATCTTTATTTAGGGAGGAATAATCTTTTATCATGGAGAAAGTACCTTGATACTCAGAATCTATAAAAATTGGGTATGATAGGATGCCATAGCAACTTGAATCTATGTATTTAATCATTATTAATGCATTAGTTTTATCTACTTTATTAATTTGAGTAGCAAGATCATCATCGAAGATTGGTTGAGTATTATTAGCTAAGATATTGCCATGAAAATCTTGAATTTTAGCAGTACATTCATTATGTAAAGACATATAACTTAGTAAATATTCAGATTCATTTTTTAATTTTTCTGAATTATCATTTGAAATATTAATACTGGTTCTGTATTTAAATGCTTCTGTTGTACTAACCATAATTTGATTTAATGATTCTTTAATTGTTGTTTCTAATTTGTCAGATAATATGTTACGTATTGCAATATTTAACATAATCCCAGTAGATAATAAAATAGTACCCAAGCCTAATATTAGTTTAGTTTTAATTTTCATTTTGAGACCTCATTATGTAGCCTACTGAAAATACTGTTTCAATTAAGGAACATTCATTAGAAGTATCGAGCTTACTTCTTAATCTTCTAATGTGAACATCTACCGTTCTTTCGTCACCTTCATAATCAAAGCCCCAAACTTGGTTTAATAATACTGTTCTTGAAAAGACTTTATTTATATTTTTAGATAAAAATTCAAATAAATCATATTCCCTAGGTTTTAGTTTAACTATTTGAGAATCTTTATATACAGTTCGTTTGTCATAATTTATTGAAATGTGGTTAGACAAAATAGTCTTTGAAGATATTTTATCTAGTTTATATTTTTCAACTCTTTTTAGTGCTATTCTTATTCTTGCAAGAACTTCTTGAATATGAAAGGGTTTAGTAATATAATCGTCAGCACCTAATTCAAGACCAAGAACTTTATCTACTATATCAGTTCTAGCTGTAATTAAAAGAATAGGAATAGAATATATTTTGGCTATATCTTTACAAATATCAAATCCACTTTCATCTGGTAAATTAATATCTAGTAAAGCGATGTTAGGAGAAAAAGAAGATAATAAGTCTCTGGATTCTTTTCCGTTAAAAGCACTTCTTACTTGATAGCCTTCATTTCTTAGAGCGGAAGAAAGTATATCATTAATAGATATATCATCTTCAACCACTAATATTTTATATTTTGAATTCATTTTAATCCTCCTATAAAAATTTCAATATTTAACATATTCTACAATTATAAAATAATTCCTTTATAGAAAGTTATTATTTGTTAATAAGTCATGATAAAATAGTATAGAGGTGAGAGAAAAAATGATAACATCTATAGATTTTGAAAATAAATTAATTATGAAGGCAGAAATGGAAAATGATTCAACATTTCAAGTACTAGAATTTGAAAAACTAAGAGGAGCAACAGATGTTGAAACTGCTATTGGCTTAGATGCAATAAATAGAAACAATATGAAACTAAAGCAAGTAAGAATATTGTTAGATGGAAATGCAATAAAGTTAGAGCCAGGAGCATTAAGCTATATGAAAGGTGAAATAACCAAAAAAAATGCAGGTAAATCAGTTTTGAATCTTGGAAAAAGAATAATTAATAACAAAATAAATAGAGAAATAGAAGATGAAAAACCTATATATCAAGGTAGTGGTGAAATTTTCTTAGAACCATCTTTTGGGAATTTCGTACTAATTGAATTAGAGGATGAAACAATAATTGTTGATGATGGATTATTTATTGCCTGTGAAGAAGTTATAGATATAAAAATAAATACTGTAGGTAGAAAAAATGAAATAAAGCTTTCAGGAAGTGGAATAATAGTATTAGAAATGCCAGTTGCTGAGGAAGAAATATTTAAATGTAAATTATATAACCATACATTAAAGGTTGATGGTGATTTTGCAGTGCTTAGAGGTGGAAATGTAGAATGCAATGTAGAAACTCTTACAGATGTAAGCGGAAGTGAGACAATTAATGTATATACAGGAATAGGAGATGTTTGGTTATTGCCTACAAAAAATATTTATGAGGATATTAAGAAGAACTTAAGTGTAAATGAGTTTAGTGATGATGAAGGGTGTTAATGAATACTTTAGTTATATAAAGTTGTAAACTATTAAAGCTTTGGGTATAATAAAAAATATAGATGTATCTAAGGAGTGGATAAAATGACAATTAGGGACACAAAAATAAAAAGTGAAGAAACAGAGCTGTTTTTTAGGGCAATTTTACAACTGAAAAATATAGAAGAATGTTATAATTTTTTCGAAGATATAGCAACAATAAATGAATTAAAGTCATTAACACAAAGAATGCATGTAGCTAAGCTGTTAAATGAAAAAAAGACTTATACTGAAATAGCAGAAATAACAGGCGCTAGTACTGCAACAATAAGTAGAGTAAATAGGTGTCTAAATTATGGAAGTGATGGATATAAAATAATTTTAGAAAGATTGAAATAGATATAAGGTTGTCATAATTATAATAAGAGATTATACTATAAAATGGTGAAAAAAATATAGTAATCGAAGCGAGGTAAATAAATGGGAAGAATGTTTGGAACTGATGGAGTTAGAGGTATTGCAAATGATGAACTAACTGCAGAATTAGCATATAGTTTGGGTAGAGCAGGTGCATACATATTAACGGAAGGTGCCCATAAGCCAAAAATACTAGTTGGTAAGGATACAAGAATATCAGGAGATATGTTAGAATCAGCTTTAGTTTCTGGAATACTTTCAGTTGGAGCAGAAGCTATAATGGTAGGAGTAATTCCAACACCAGCAGTAGCACATTTAACTAGAAAATATGGAGCAGATGCAGGAGTAATGATTTCAGCATCACATAATCCTGTTGAATATAATGGAATTAAATTTTTTGACAATAGAGGATATAAGTTACCAGATGAATTAGAGGATGAAATTCAAAATATTATAGAAAATAATTTTGAGGGAGTTCCAAGTCCAACTGGTGATAAAATTGGAAAGAAAACCATTGAATTTGGAGCTATAGATGATTACATTGAATTTGCAAGAGATAGTATAGCAGTTAACCTTGAAGGGGTTAAAGTTGCATTAGATTGTGCAAATGGGGCAGCATATAAAGCAGCAGTAACAACATTTAGATCACTAGGAGCAGATGTATTTGTTATTAATGATAATCCGGATGGAACAAATATTAATGAAGAATGTGGATCAACTCATCCTGAAGAATTAATGGAGTATGTAGTTAAGAAAGGATGCGATATTGGATTTGCCTTTGATGGTGATGCAGATAGATGTCTAGCTGTAGATGAAAAAGGAAAATTAATAAATGGAGACTTTATTATAGCATTATGTGGAAAGCACTTAAAAGAAATTAATAGATTAAAAGATGATACAGTAGTTGTAACTGTTATGAGTAATTTAGGCCTTGATATAGCATGTAAGAACATGGAGATTAATGCTTTAAAAACTAAAGTGGGTGATAGATATGTTCTTGAAGAAATGATAAAAGGAAAATATGTTTTAGGTGGAGAGCAATCAGGACATATAATATTCCTTGATTATAATACAACAGGTGATGGATTAATTACAGCACTTCAAATGGCATCAATAGTTAAAAAAGAAAAGAAACCACTAAGTGAATTATGTTCAATAATGAAGGAGCTACCTCAGGTATTAGCTAATGCAGTTGTACCTAATGATAAAAAGAATATTTATTTAGAAGATGAAGAAATAGTTAATGAAATTAAGAGAATCGAAGCAGTTTTAGATGGAAGAGGTAGAGTATTAATTAGACCTTCTGGAACAGAACCATTAGTAAGAGTTATGCTTGAGGGTGAGAATCAAGAAGAAATAGATAAGTTAGCTCATGGTTTAGCGGATATGATAGTTGAAAAATGTAAATAATATTATAATGAGAAGTAAAGTGAAAAAAAATAATTACAAACTTATTATAATTATGTCAAGTATTCTGGCAATGAGTATATATACTATATTTGATATGAAATGTCTAGTAAAAACATATTTGGGTATACCATGTTTAGGATGTGGAATGACAAGAGCTTGGATAGAAGCAATTAATTTTAATTTTTATAAAGCTTTTTACTATCATCCATTGTTTATCATGCCTATTTTTATGCTGATTTTAGTTCTGCTTAGTGATAAAATCAGCATAAAAAGTAATATAATAATTTGGAGTATAATAATAATTTTATTTATAATCACATACATTGTAAGGTATTGTTAACAGAATATCAATTGAAATCAATTTCAAATTAGCATATAATTTAATTATTATGCTTGTATATACTAATGGAAGATGGGGGATTTTTATGTATTGTAAACAATGTGGTAAAGAATATGTTACTAACGAAGCAGTGATATGTGTTGAATGTGGGGCTCCAAAAGGAACTGGAATGAATTATTGTTATTATTGTGGAAAGCCATTACAAGAAGGAAGTACACTTTGTATGAATTGTGGCGTTCAAAATGAACCTACAATGCAAAATCAAGGGGTGAATTATTCTGAACAAAAATCTAAGATTGCTGCTGGATTACTAGGAATTTTTTTAGGCGGTTTAGGAATTCATAATTTTTACTTAGGAAATACCAATAGAGGATTAATACAATTATTAGTATGTCTTATTGGTGGAATTTTCACATGTGGAATTGCATCTATTGGGATGGAAATATGGGGATTAGTTGAAGGAATACTTATACTAACAGGATCTATAAACACAGATGCGAAAGGAATCCCGTTAAGAGATTAAATAATTAAAATAGTTGTAGTTAGTAAATGGAATGATGAAGCTTTGTATATTAAAGAAACAAAACTTTATCATTCTTTTTTTAGTTTAAATCTTTGAAAATATGAGATAAAAATAACTGTTAAGGGTAAGAGAAGCAAAATAGCAAAATATCAGTAAATATAAGAATATATTAACATATTGATATAATAAAAGGTTTTCAATAATCATAATGTTAAAATATTCTTTTTTTATTGACAAGGTATATTGTTAGGAGTAAAATTTAACAAAAGAACAACTAAATAGTACCTTAGTAAAGAAAATGCTATGATGGAGACTATTATTTAACGATACAAAATTTAAGAGAGTCGGTGTTTGGTGTAAATCGATATTTTGAGTTAATAATTATCACTCTTGAGCAGAATCCAGAAAGCTTTATTAGCGAGTAGGCGATATCCGGTGTGCAACCGTTATATGCAAGGGTTTGTTGGAACCTAGTGATATTAATTTTAGGCGGAGTTATAAGCTCACCATTATTTATGTGTATCATGATAAGGTGAGCTTTTTTGTGCGTTATTTTTTATTAAGTTAAGTGGATAGGAGAGGTAGAGATGGATCAAAAGTATGTGTTATCAGTATTAGTGAGAAATTCAGCAGGGGTATTAAGCAGAGTTTCAGGTTTATTCTCTAGAAGAGGTTATAATATTGACAGCTTAACAGTAGGAAGAACAGAAAATAAAGATATTTCACGAATGACAATTACATTAAAAGGTGATGATAATGTTTTAGAACAGGTAAAGAAACAATTAGATAAATTAGAGGATGTTATTCGTGTAATTAGTATTAATTCTGATGATTCAGTAATTAGAGAATTAGTGTTAATAAAAGTTAAAGCAGATGCTGAAAAGAGATCAGCTATTAATGAAATTGTTAAAATATTTAGATGTAAAATAATTGATGTAAGTGTAGATACTTTAACAATAGAGTTAACAGGAGATGAAAATAAAATATCAGCACTAATTAAACTTATGGAGGAATATGGAATAGAAGAGCTGGTTAGAACCGGTGTTACTGCTTTAGAAAGAGGTGACAACACCATAAACAGTTATGATATTTATTAATTTATATTATTAGGGGGTGTGTTTATGGAACAAAATTCTAAAGTAAAAATATTTGATTCTACTTTAAGGGATGGTTCACAGGGGCAAGGTATATCATATTCTTTAGAAGATAAAATTAAAATTGTTAAAGCTCTTGATGACATAGGGGTATCTTATATAGAGGCTGGGAATCCTGGCTCGAATCCAAAAGATATGGAGTTTTTTAAGAGAGCTGCAAGCTTAAAACTTAATAAAGCTAAATTAGTAGCATTTGGTTCAACTAGAAGGCCTAAAATAAAAGCAGAAGAAGATAAAAATTTAAAAAATTTATTACAAGCTAATACAGAAGTAACTGTTGTATTTGGTAAAAGTTCTGAGTTTCAAGTTAAAGAGATTTTAAGAACTTCACTTGATGAAAATATTGAAATGATAAAAGATACAATAAGTTTTCTTAAAAATAAAAATAAAGAAGTTATATTTGATGCAGAACATTTTTTTGATGGATTTAAAGAAAACAAGGAATATGCATTAAAAACTTTAGAAACTGCACAAGAAGCAGGAGCTACTACAGTTGTATTATGTGATACAAATGGGGGGACTCTTCCAAGTGAAGTTACTGCAATAGTAAAAAGTGTTAAAGAAAGAATTAACATTGAAATAGGAATTCATTGTCACAATGATATGGGTATGGCAGTAGCAAATTCAATTATAGCTGTAGAAAATGGTGTTAAGCATGTTCAAGGTACTTTTATAGGTACAGGAGAAAGGTGTGGAAATGCCAATCTAAGTACAATTATACCTACATTGGAGTTAAAACTAAGGTTTAATACTATTGGAAAAGAAAACATCAAAATGTTAACTAATATTTCTAGATATATTGCAGAAATATCAAATATAACATTAGATGATTCAACGCCTTATATTGGGAATTCAGCTTTTGCCCATAAGGGTGGTATGCATATAGATGCAGTTTGTAAGAACTCAAAGGCTTATGAACATATAGAACCAGAAAGTGTTGGAAATACCAGAAGATTTTTAATTTCAGAAGTTAGTGGTAAAAGCACTATATATTCTGAAATTGAGAAAAAATTCCCTGACATATCGAAAGACAGTGAGGAAGTACAAAAAATTACAGATAAACTTAAAGAACTGGAATATGAAGGATATCAGTTTGAAGGCGCAGAGGGCACTGTAGAATTAGTTATGAGAAAAATAATAGGAAAATATAAACCTTTCTTTAAGCTTAATCATTTTAAAGTTATTTCTGAACAACCATCAAATGGAGAAGATTTTTCTTCTGCTGTAATGGTAAATGTAAATGTAGATGGCAGAGAAGAAATGAATGCATCAGAAGGAAAAGGACCTGTAGATGCATTAGATAAAGCACTTAGAAAGGCTCTTGAGGTATTTTATCCTCAATTAAATAATGTAAGGCTTGTTGATTACAAAGTTAGAGTATTAGATTCAGAAAGTGCAACTTCTGCAAAAGTTAGAGTTTTAATAGAATCTACAGATGGTATTGAAAACTGGAGTACTGTTGGAGTATCACGAGATATTATACAGGCCAGTTGGATAGCCTTAGTTGATTCTATAGAATATAAATTAATTAAAGATATTGAAAAAAAAGCAAAAACATATTTTTAGGGGAGATGATTTAATAATGGGAATGACTATGACACAAAAAATATTAGCAGCACATGCAGGGCTTGATAGTGTAAAAGCAGGACAATTAATTGAAGCAAAATTAGATTTGGTACTAGGAAATGATATTACAACACCAGTAGCAGTAACTGAATTTAAAAAATTTGGAGTGGATAAGGTATTTAATAAAAGCAAAATTGCAATAGTTCCAGATCACTTTACTCCAAATAAGGATATTAAAGCAGCAGAACAAGTTAAATATATTAGAGAATTTGCTAATGATAAAGAAATAGAAAATTTCTTTGAAGTTGGGGAAATGGGAATTGAACATTGCTTAATTCCTGAAAAGGGACTTGCAGTTGCAGGTGATGTTGTTATAGGAGCAGATTCACATACTTGTACTTATGGAGCATTAGGAGCATTTTCAACTGGAATAGGATCTACTGACATGGCAGCAGGTATGGCAACAGGACAATGTTGGTTCAAAGTTCCTTCAGCACTTAAGTTTGTACTTAAAGGAAAGCCAGCTAAATGGGTAAGTGGTAAAGACATTATACTACATATAATTGGTCTTATTGGAGTAGATGGTGCTTTATATAAATCAATGGAATTTGTTGGAGATGGATTAAATTATCTTTCTATGGATGATAGATTTACAATGGCTAATATGGCAATTGAAGCTGGTGGAAAAAATGGTATTTTCCCAGTTGATGAAAAGACAGAAGAATATTTAAAAGAACATGCACAAAGAGAATGGAAGAAGTATGAAGCAGATGAGGATGCTGAATATGATAAAGTTTATGAAATAGATTTAACTAAATTAAGACCTACAGTTTCATTCCCACATTTACCAGATAACACAAGAACAATTGATAATGTTGGTGATGTTAAAATAGATCAAGTTGTAATTGGATCTTGTACAAATGGTAGAATGTCTGATTTAAGAATTGCTAGAGATATAATAAAAGGTCACAAAGTTAAAAAGGGAGTAAGATGTATTGTATTCCCAGGAACTCAAAAAATATATCTTCAAGCTTTAGAAGAAGGAATAATCAAGGACTTAGTAGAAGCAGGGGCAGTAGTATCAACTCCAACTTGTGGACCATGTTTAGGTGGACATATGGGTATATTAGCAGCAGGAGAAAGAGCAGTTTCAACTACTAATAGAAACTTCGTAGGAAGAATGGGACATGTAGAATCAGAAGTGTATTTAGCAAGTCCAGCTGTAGCAGCTGCATCAGCATTAACAGGAAAAATAACAGATCCAGAATTAGTATAGGGGGAAAAAAGAATGAAAGTTACAGGAAAAGTTTTTAAATATGGAGATAACGTAGATACAGATGTAATAATTCCAGCAAGATACTTAAATACATCAGTTCATAAGGAATTAGCAGCACATTGTATGGAAGATATAGATAAAGATTTCGTTAAAAATGTAAAAAAAGGTGACTTTATAGTTGCAGAAAAGAATTTTGGATGTGGATCATCAAGAGAACACGCCCCAATAGCAATAAAAGCTGCAGGAGTAAGTTGTGTTATTGCTAAAACATTTGCAAGAATATTTTATAGAAATGCAATTAATATTGGATTACCAATATTAGAATGTGAGGAAGCTGTTGATGCTATTAATGCAGGAGATGAATTAGAAGTTGATTTCTCAACAGGATTAATTAAGAACTTAACCAAAAATGAAAGTTATAAGGGGGAAGCTTTCCCAGAATTTATGCAAAAAATAATCGATAATGATGGATTAATAGGATATATAAAGAATAATAATAAGTAATTGGGGGTAAAGAAATGAAATACAATATAGCAGTTATACCTGGAGATGGAATAGGACCAGAAGTTGTTGATGCAACAATAAAGGTATTAAATTTAGTTGGAGAAAAAACAGGAAATAGGTTTGATTATCAATATGTTATGGCAGGAGGATGTGCAATAGATAAATTTGGAACACCACTACCAGATGAAACATTAGAAATTTGCAGAAAAAGTGATGCAGTATTACTTGGTGCAGTAGGAGGACCTAAGTGGGATGATCCAGAGGCTAAAGTTAGACCAGAACAAGCTTTATTAGGATTAAGAGGTGGACTTGGACTATATTGTAACCTTAGACCAGCAGTATTATATGCACCATTAAAAGAAGCATCACCATTAAAAGAAAGTATTATTGGTGACGGAATAGATGTATTAGTTGTACGTGAATTAACTGGAGGAATTTACTTTGGAGAAAGAGGAAAGTGCGACGATAATGGAGTTCCAGCAGCATATGATACAGAAAAATATAATGAAAATGAAGTAAGAAGAATAGCTAAAATAGGATTCGAATCAGCAATGAAGAGAAATAAAAAGGTTACTTCAATAGATAAAGCAAACATATTAGAAAGTTCAAGATTATGGAGAAGAATTGTAGAAGAAGTTGCAAAAGATTATCCAGAAGTTGAATTAAATCATTTATATATTGATAATGCTACAATGCAAATGGTAAGAGATCCAAGACAATTTGATGTAATAATAACTTCAAATATGTTCGGTGACATATTATCAGATGAAGCTAGTATGGTAACAGGATCAATAGGAATGTTGCCTTCAGCATCATTAGGAGAAAATAGCTTTGGAATGTATGAGCCAATACATGGAAGTGCTCCTGATATAGCAGGAAAGGGTATAGCTAATCCATTAGCTACAATACTTTCAGGTGGAATGATGCTTAAGTATAGCTTTGGACTTGATGATGAAGCAGACTTGATTGAAAAAGCAGTTCTTTCAGTATTAGAAGATGGATATAGAACTGGGGATATAATGAGCGAAGGAATGAAACTTGTAGGTACTGATGAAATGACAAAATTAGTACTAAGTAAAATTGAAAAGGGGTTGTAAAAAATGAGAAGTGACGTAGTAAAAAAGGGGCCTACTAGGGCGCCTCATAGGTCACTATTCAAAGCAGCAGGTCTTACAGATGAAGAAATCGAAAGACCACTAATTGGAATAGTAACCTCACAAAATGATATTATTCCAGGACATATTAATTTAGATAAAATTGTGGAGGCTGTAAAAACAGGTGTTTCAATGTCAGGGGGAACTCCACTTGTTTTCCCAACTATTGGGGTATGTGATGGAATAGCCATGGGACATGAAGGAATGAGATATTCATTAGTAACAAGAGAACTTATTGCAGACTCTATAGAATGTATGGTTAAAGCTCATGGTTTTGATGCATTAGTTTTAATTCCAAACTGCGATAAAATAGTTCCAGGAATGATGATGGCAGCATTAAGATTAAATATTCCAGCAGTTTTAGTAAGTGGAGGACCTATGTTACCTGGTAAGTTCAGAAATACAGATGTTTCTTTAACTACAGTGTTTGAAGGTGTTGGAGCTTATGAAAATGGAACAATGCTTGAAGCAGATTTAAAAGAATTAGAAAACAAAGCATGTCCAACATGCGGTTCATGTTCAGGAATGTTTACTGCAAATTCAATGAATTGTTTAGCAGAAGTATTAGGATTGGCATTACCTGGTAATGGAACAATACCTGCAGTGTATTCTGAGAGAATAAGACTTGCAAAACATGCAGGAATGGCTGTAATGAATGTATTAGAAAAGGATATTAAACCAAGAGATATTGTAACTGTTGAAGCAATAGAAAATGCATTATCAGTTGAGATGGCATTAGGATGTTCATCAAATACAGTACTTCATCTTACAGCAATAGCAAATGAAGCAAAACTTCCAATTAATTTAGATATAATTAATGAAGTATCAGCAAGAGTGCCAAATCTTTGTCATTTAGCACCAGCGTCACAAACTCATATTATAGATTTATATTATGCAGGTGGAATTAGTGCAGTAATAAATGAATTATCAAAGAAAGATTTAATTCATTTAGATTGTATGACTGTTACAGGAAAGACACAAGGTGAAAACACTAAGGATACTAAAATAAAAGATTATAGTGTAGTAATGCCAATAGATAAACCTTATAGCAAAACAGGGGGAATAGCAATACTTAGAGGTAATTTAGCAGAAGATGGAGCAGTTGTTAAAAGATCCGCAGTTGCACCTGAAATGTTAAAACATGAAGGACCAGCAAGAGTATTTAATTCTGAAGAAGAATCTATAGAAGCAATATTAGGAAAGAAAATTAATCCAGGTGATGTTGTAGTAATTAGATACGAAGGACCAAAAGGTGGTCCAGGAATGAGAGAAATGCTTTCTCCAACATCAGCTATTGCAGGAATGGGACTTGATAAAGAAGTGGCATTAATTACAGATGGAAGATTTAGTGGAGCAACTAAAGGAGCATCTATAGGACATGTTTCACCAGAAGCAGCAGAAGGAGGAGTTATTGGATTAGTAGAAGAAGGAGATATAATCTCAATAGATATTAATTCAGGTAAACTGGAACTTAAAGTTTCTGATGAAGTTTTAGCAGAAAGAAGGAAAACATTTAAGCCTATAGAGCCAAAGGTTAAAGAAGGATATTTGGCTAGATATGCTAAACTTGTTAGTTCTGCAAGTACAGGTGCAGTATTTAAATAGTTCATCGAAGGGGGTGGGGCTTTATGGTATTGACAGGAGCAGAAATTTTAATAAGATCTTTAATTGATCAAGGCGTAGATACTATTTTTGGTTATCCAGGAGGAGCCGTATTAAATATATATGACGCTTTATATAAGCATAAAAATGAAATAAGACATGTGTTAACTTGTCATGAACAAAATGCAGCACATGCAGCAGATGGATATGCAAGGGCAACTGGAAAAGTAGGGGTGTGTTTAGCAACATCAGGACCAGGGGCAACAAATCTTGTTACAGGAATAGCTACTGCACATATGGACTCAATACCTATGGTGGCTATAACTGGTAATGTTAATATACCACTTTTAGGTAAGGATAGCTTTCAAGAAGTTGATATTACTGGAATTACAATGCCTATTACAAAACATAACTATATTGTTAAGGACGTGAATGATCTAGAAGATGTTATTAGAGAGGCTTTTTATATAGCGCAAGAAGGAAGACCAGGTCCGGTATTAATTGATATACCAAAGGATATAACTGCAAATAAAACAGAATATCATGAATATATTCCAAAGGAAGTTATAAAAAGTACAAAATATATTACAGATAAAGATGTAAATGAAGTTGTTAGATTAATTAATCAGTGTGAAAAACCATTTATTTATGCTGGTGGAGGAATTAAAGCATCAAAAGCTTGTACTTTATTAAAGAAGTTTGCAGAAAAAATAGGGGCACCTATTTCAACTACATTAATGGCAAGAGATTCTGTGGAAAATGATTATGAACTTTCTACAGGAATGATTGGAATGCATGGTACAAAAGCTTCTAATATCGCAGCTACAAAATGTGACTTATTAATTACAATAGGAGCAAGATTTTCAGATAGAGTTGTAAGCAGTGCAGAGCACATAAGAAATGCAAAAATTGTTCATATTGATGTAGATCCAGCAGAAATTAATAAAAATATAAAAGTTGATGCAAGTATTGTAGGTGACTGTGAAGCAGTTCTTGAAAGGTTAATTCCTTTAATAAATGAAAAAAGAAATGAAGAATGGTTAAGTAAAATTAATCAATTAAAAGAAAAAGACAACTTGAAAAAGAATGCAGAAGGGACTGCATTAACACCAGAATATTTATTTAAAAAGTTAAATGAATATAACAATGGAGATTTTATAATTTCAACAGAAGTTGGTCAACATCAAATGTGGGCAGCACAATATTTTGACTTTGTAAAATCAAGAACCTTTGTAACATCAGGTGGACTTGGTACAATGGGATTTGGACTTGGAGCGGCAATTGGTGCACAAATTGGGAAACCAAATTCTAGGGTAATAAATATTGCAGGTGATGGTAGTTTTGGAATGAATAATATTGAAATGGCTACAGCTGTATCATATAACATTCCTGTAATAATGATTATAATTAATAATAATGTTCTTGGTATGGTAAGGCAATGGCAAACATTATTCTATGAAGAAAGATACTCAGAAACAACACTTAATAGAAAAACAGACTTTGTGAAATTAGCTGAAGCCCATGGAGCAAAAGGATATAGGGTTACTGAAAGAGATCAATTTGATAGTGTATTAAAGGAAGCATTAAATATTAATGGACCTGTATTAATAGATTACATTATAGATTGTGATAAAAAGGTATTTCCAATGGTTGCTCCAGGAGCACCAATTAATCAGATAATATGTGAAGAAGATTATGAATAAATAAAGGATTTAAAGAATTCGCTTAGGCGAATTCTTTTTCTTTATATGGTAATGTTGATAATAAAAGTAATAGTGATGTATAATAGTAATTAAAGGTGGAGGTGAATAGATGGATATATTTATGGCAAGACAGGCAATCTATAACATTGATTATGAACCTGTTGCATATGAGCTTTTATACAGAAGCACAAATGAAAATAGATTTGATAGTTCAATAGATGGAGATACAGCTACTATGAAATTAATTTCAAATTGTGTGTCAATTGGATTTAAGGAGTTAATAAGAGAAAAAAAAGCATTTATAAATTTCACAGAAAATCTTATTATTAATGAATATCCCACTATTCTACCAAGTGAAAAAATAGTAATAGAAGTTTTAGAGGATGTTAATGCTTCAATAAAAACTATAAATTGTTTAAGGAATTTAAAGAAAAAAGGATACATTTTAGCTTTAGATGATGTTACATATAAGACAGAATATTGGACGTTTGGACCGCTTTTTGATATATACAAAATTGATTTTAGGTCAACAACATATAAAGAAAGAAAAGATATAATCCTAGGAATAAAAGTTTTCAATCCTAATGCGAAATTTTTAGCAGAAAAAATAGAAACTGAGGAAGAATATGAAGAGGCAAAAGGAAATAATTATTCATATTTTCAAGGATATTTTTTTAGCAAGCCTATAGTTCTTTCAGGACAAGACATGCCAATAAGGAACTTTACTTGCTTTAAGATTATGACAGAATTAGTAAATGATAATTACAATATAGATAGGGTAGAAGAGCTAATTAAAACTGATGTGACTATTAGTTATAAAATTATTAAAATGCTAAATTCTGCAGCATTTTCATTTGTACAGAATGTATCTTCAATAAAACAAGCTATTATGTTAATTGGAAAAGAAGAGTTATCCAAGCTACTTACAGTAATAACTATTTCCGAAATGGAAAGTAATAATGAAAAAGAAATTACAAGAACAACTGTAGTAAGAGCTAGATTTTGTGAGAAAATAGCAGAACATATTAATTCTAAATGGCAATCTCAAAGTTTTATGGCTGGTTTATTTTCTAACATAGATTTATATATTCAAAAGGATATGGTTACTATTATAGATGAACTTCCAATTGATGAAGAATTGAAAGACGCTTTAGAAGGAAAAGATAATGAAATAAATAGAATTCTAAGGTTAGTTGAAGCCTATGAAAGAGTAGATAATAATGAGATATTAGAGCTTTGTAAAAAGCTACGGATTAATGAGGAGATTCTTGTTAATTTATATGTGGAAGCAATTAACTGGGAAAATACCATAAACAGTAACTTGTGGTGAAATAGGATAAGCTTAGGCTTATTCTTTTTTTATTATATAATAATTAGTCAGCTAATTATTACATTTTTGTAATATAAGAAAAAAATATATATAATATCTTGAAATATAAATAATAAAGGAATAATATAATAATTAGTCGACTAATGAAAAGGAGGATAAAATGGAAGAAATACATGATAGATTATTTGTAATCTTTTCAGAAGTTACAAGGCTACAATTTTTGAGAATAAGAGGAGAATTAGAGAAAATAGGAATGTATCCAGGTCAGCCAGGTTTATTATTTTCACTAAACAAAAAGGACGGTCAATTTCAAAAGGAATTAGCAAAGCAATTGAATATATCTCCAGCAACTATGAATGTAACAATTAAAAGGATGGAAAAAAATGGCCTTGTAAGAAGAGAACAAGATAAAAATGATAAAAGAGTTTCTAGAGTATTTATATGTGAAGAAGGAAAGAATATTTGTAAGAAACTTAGAGATATACATTTAGAAGTTGAAAGTGAATGTATTGTAAATCTATCAAAAGAAGAAAAAATAATCGCAAGAAGGATCTTGTTACAAATAAGGGATAACTTACTGAAAAGTTGTAAAAAGAATAATATTAAAGTCTCTAAATGTTGGGGGAGGCATGATGGTAGTAAACAGGAGGATGTAGATGTTTAAATTAATCAAATACTTAAAAAAATCAAAGATAGCAATATTAGCAATATTTGCATTGCTAATATTGCAAGCAGTATGTGACTTAGCATTACCAGATTATACTTCGAAAATTGTTAATGTAGGAATACAACAAAATGGAGTTGTAAATTCAGTACCAGATGCAATAAGTGAAGAAGAATTAAACAAAATAGTACTATTTATGGATGAAGATGATAAAGCTAAGGTTTTAGATAATTATTCATTAATAAAAACAAATGAAGCAACAGATAAACAAAAAGAAAAATATACAGAACTAAATAACAAAAATATTTATGAATTAAATAAAATAGATAAAGAACTTAATGAAGAATTAAATGATATTTTAGGAAAACCAATTTTAATAGTATCAGGATTTGAAAAAGGCGGAGATGAAGTTGAAGTATTAAGAAATCAATTAATTTCAGCATTACCACCACAGGCTACAAACAATGGTCAGGCAGATATATTTCAAATATTAGAGAATTTGCCTAAAGAACAACTAGATAATATGCTTTCTGAAATCACTTCAAAATTTGATGAAATGCCAGATACAATAATTACCCAAATGTCAGTTTCATATATTAAGGATGAATACAAAAATATAGGAATAGATGTAGATTCGATGCAAAGTAAATATGTATTAATAGCAGGAGCTAAAATGCTTAGTATAGCATTATTATCAATGGCGGCATCTGTAATTGTAGGATATATGGCTGCAAAGGTTTCTGCATCACTTGGAAGAAATCTTAGGGCTGGTGTATTTAAGAAGGTTTTAAGTTTCTCAAATACAGAAATGGATAAGTTTTCAACAGCTTCTTTAATTACAAGGAGCACTAATGATATTCAACAGATACAATTACTAATGGTAATGCTCCTTAGAATTGTATTCTATGCACCGATACTTGGTATTGGAGGAGTAATAAAAGTATTAAATACTAATACCTCCATGTCATGGATAATAGCATTAGCAGTACTAATTATTTTATCAGTAGTGTTATTATTATTTGCAATAGTAATGCCGAAATTTAAGATAGTACAAAAATTAGTTGATAAATTAAATTTAGTTACACGTGAGATACTAACAGGATTACCTGTAATTAGAGCATTTAGCACAGAAAAATACGAGGAAAAAAGATTTGATAAAGCTAATAGAGATTTAACAAAGACAAATTTATTTGTAAACAGAATAATGAGTTGTATGATGCCATTTATGATGTTTGTTATGAATGGTATAGCTGTTTTGATTGTTTGGAAGGGTGCTCATAGTATTAATGATGGAGCAATGCAAGTTGGAGATATGATGGCATTTATACAGTATACAATGCAAATAATTATGGCATTTTTAATGATATCAATGGTTTCAATTATGCTTCCAAGAGCATCAGTTTCAGCATTACGTATTGATGAGGTATTAACTTCAGATGTTGTAATAAAAGATGAAAAAGATTTAGCTACATTTAAAAATAATAGTGGGCTACTTGAATTTAAAAATGTATCATTTAGATATCCAAATGCAGATGAAAATGTTATTGAAAATATATCTTTTGAGGCAAAGCCAGGTGAAACAACTGCATTTATCGGAAGTACAGGTAGTGGGAAATCTACTTTAATAAATTTAATACCAAGATTTTATGATATTACAGAAGGCGAAATAAAATTAGATGGTGTAGATATAAGAAAAGTATCTCAACATGAATTAAGAGAAAAAATAGGATACGTGCCTCAAAAGGGAGTCTTATTCTCAGGAACAATTGAATCAAATTTAAAATATGGTAATGACAATATAACTGATGAGGATATGGTAAAAGCGGCAGAAATAGCTCAATCAACTGATTTTATTACTGCTAAAAATGATGAATATAAATCAGAAATTTCACAAGGTGGTACTAATGTATCAGGAGGACAAAAGCAAAGACTATCTATTGCAAGAGCAATAGCAAAAAATCCAGAAGTATATATATTTGACGATAGTTTTTCAGCACTTGATTTTAAAACAGATTCCTTATTAAGAAAAGCTCTTAAAAAAGTGACTGGAGATAAAACAGTTCTAATAGTAGCACAAAGAATTAGTACAATTCTTCATGCAGAACAAATAATTGTTTTAGATGAAGGAAAAATAGTAGGAAAAGGAACACATAAGGAACTTTTAAAGAATTGTGAAGTGTATAGACAAATAGCTTCATCACAATTGTCAAAGGAGGAGCTAGAAAATGAGTAATGAAAGAAGACCTAAAAAAATGGGTGGACACGGTCCTATGGGTGGAATGGGACCTGGTGAAAAAGCTAAAGATTTTAAAGGTACAATGAAAACATTATGGTTTCATTTATCAGAATATAAAGTAAGTATTTTTCTTGTTGTATTATTTGCTATTGGTGGTGCTGCCTTTTCAATTATTGGGCCTAAAATATTAGGTAATGCAACAGATGAAATTTTTACAGGACTTGTTGAAAAGATACAAGGTGTTGCAGGTGGAGGAATAGACTTTGATAAAGTAGGGAAAATATTATTATTTTTAATTGGTTTATATGTAATAAGTATGCTTTTCTCATTTATTCAAGGATATATAATGAGTGGAATATCTCAAAAGCTTACTTATAAGTTAAGAAAGCAATTATCAGAAAAGATTAATAGAATGCCTATGAAGTATTTTGATAAGAAAACTCATGGGGAAGTATTATCAAGAATTACAAATGATATAGATACTTTAAATCAAAGTTTAAATCAAGCAATGACACAGGTTATTACTTCAGTAACATTATTAATTGGTGTATTAATAATGATGTTATCTATAAGTGTAGTAATGACATTAGCTGTTATATTAATACTTCCAATTTCAATGGGATTAATGTCATTTATAGTTAAAAAGTCTCAAAAGCATTTTAAGAATCAACAAGAGTATTTAGGAAATGTTAACGGACAGGTTGAAGAAATTTATTCAGGACATAATATAGTAAAAGCTTTTAATAGAGAAGAAAGTACTATTAAAACTTTTGAGGATACAAATAATAAGTTATATGATTCAGCATGGAAATCACAATTTTTATCAGGAATGATGATGCCAATAATGACTTTTATAGGTAATTTGGGATATGTTGTAGTATCAATTCTAGGTGGATATCTAGCTATAAAAAGTAAAATTGGTGTTGGTGAAATTCAATCCTTTATTCAATACGTAAGGTCATTTACTCAACCATTAGCACAAGTAGCACAAGTTGCTAATATGATGCAATCAACAGCAGCTGCTGCTGAAAGAGTTTTTGAATTTTTAGATGAAGAGGAAGAAGATCAAGTAGTTGAAAATCCAGCATCAGTAATTAATTTAGAAGGAAGAGTTAAATTTGAGCATGTTCATTTTGGGTATAATGAAGATAAAATAATTATTAATGACTTTAATGCAATGGTTAAACCAGGACAAAAAGTGGCTATTGTAGGACCTACAGGAGCAGGTAAAACAACAATGATAAAATTATTAATGAGATTTTATGATGTAAATAGTGGGGCTATATTAATTGATGGTCATAATGTTAGGGACTTTAATCGTAGCGAATTAAGACAAATGTTTGGAATGGTGCTTCAAGATACATGGCTATTTAACGGAAGTATTAAAGACAATATAAGATATGGTAAGCTTGATGCTACTGATGAGGAAGTAATAGAAGCCGCAAAAGCAGCTCATGTTCATCATTTTGTAAAAACACTTCCAGATGGATATAATATGGTGCTTAATGAGGAAGCAAGTAATGTTTCACAAGGACAAAAGCAATTATTAACAATTGCTCGTGCTATTTTAGCAGATCCTAAAATATTAATTCTTGATGAAGCTACAAGTTCAGTTGATACAAGAACAGAGGTATTAATACAAAAAGCTATGGATAATCTTATGAAAGGAAGAACAAGTTTTGTAATTGCTCATAGATTATCAACAATCCGTGATGCAGATTTAATACTTGTTATGAAAGATGGAGATATAGTAGAGCAAGGAAATCACGAAGAATTAATTAAGGCAAATGGATTCTATGCTAATTTATATAATTCTCAATTTGAAAAAGATGAAGAGGCAATATAAAATATTGACAAAGTATAGAATCAATGTATAATTTTAAATAAAGTAAATAATTAAATCTTATTTAGAGTGGTGGAGGGACTGGCCCTTTGAAACCCAGCAACCTATAATTATTTTAGTTATGTGGTGCTAAATCCTGCAGAATATTCTGGCAGATAAGAGTGTTATAGTTTCATTAAAACTATTTTGACTTTATATAGTCGCTTCTTATAAAAGAAGCGACTTTTTTTACGTATAGGCAACAAATAAGGAGGGAAATAAATGGATAATAAAATATGTTTTGAAACAGAAGTTGTACGAGGTGCATCTGGAGGGGATGAAAAGACAGGCGCTATTAGCTTTCCTATATATCAAAGTGCAACATTTAAACATCCAGGATTAAACAAAAGTACTGGATATGATTACTCTAGATTACAAAATCCAACAGTGGAAGAATTAGAAAAAACAGTTTGTAATTTAGAACAAGGAAAAGGAGCTATAGCTTTTTCTACAGGTCTTGCAGCAATTACAGCATGTATACATTTATTTAAAAGTGGAGATCATATAATTCTTTCAGAAGATTTATATGGAGGAACCTCCAGATTATTTGAAAAAATATATAACAATTTTGGTATTGAATCATCCTTTGTTGATACAACTAATTTAGATGAAGTTAATAGTTCTATAAAAAAGAATACTAAAGGAATTTTAATAGAAACTCCGTCAAATCCAACAATGAAGGTAACAGATATTAGAGAAATATCAAAAATATCAAAAAAGAACAATTTAATTTTTATAGTAGATAATACTTTTTTAACTCCATATTTTCAAAAACCATTAACTTTAGGAGCAGATATAGTTGTACATAGTGGTACAAAATATCTAGGTGGACATAATGATGTTCTTTCAGGAATAGTAATCTCAAATAAAGAGGATATAGTTGAAAAAATCAGATATATTCAAGTATCTACTGGAGCAACACTAGGAGCTTTTGAAGCATGGCTACTTTTAAGAGGTATAAAAACTCTTCATGTAAGGCTTGATAGGGCAGAAGAAAATGCAATAAAAATAGCTAATTGGTTAAAAGATAATAATAAAGTTGAAGATGTATATTATGTAGGCCTTGAAGATAATGAGGGGTATGAATTAAACAAAAGTCAAAGTAGTGGGTTTGGAACAACCTTATCATTTAGAGTAAAAGATAGCAGTATAGTACCTAAGTTATTAGAAAGAGTAAGGGTAATAAGTTATGCTGAAAGTTTAGGAGGTGTAGAAACTTTAATAACATATCCTATAACTCAAACTCATGCTGAAGTAAGTGATGAATTAAAAAAGAAGTTGGGAATTGATGATAAACTATTAAGATTAGCAGTAGGAATTGAAAACATATCAGATTTAATTGAAGATTTAAAACAAGGATTGGAATAATATAATTAGAGATTAAGCATCTAAAAGAAAAGCTTAATCTCTTTTTCAATTTATTACATTATTATAAAGACTGAATTGTTTTTGTGGACAATTAAAATAATTATGATAGAATATTCATTAAAGACATAAAATAATAAATAAAGGAAGTGAAGGATATAGAAAAAGTAAATAATAAAAATTAATTTAAGCGCCAGGACTTAAGTAATTAAGTTGACGAGGTTGGGGAGTATCGAGGACTTCGGCGGGTGCCCCACGGTATCACACTACCGTAAACAGCTGGTAAAGCTATGAAGCGATTTGTAGTACAAATTCAGCTTGGTGTTAAAGCCTTCATTTTATGGCTTTTAGATATCTTAGGATTATTATGTCTTTTTTTAATCATTAATAAATGTGCTAGGATAAAGCCTTAAAAGAAGAGATTAAATAAATTCATAAAAAGGAAGGTAGAAATAATATGTGTGGAATAGTAGGATATGTTGGAAATAAAAATGCATCAGACTTTTTATTAGATGGATTATCAAAATTAGAATATAGAGGATATGACTCAGCAGGTATTGCTGTTGTTCAGGATAACGACGTTAAGGTTGTAAAGCATAAAGGACGTCTTGCAAATTTAGAGAAAGCTTTATCTAAAAATGGACTTAATGGAGTGGTTGGAATAGGTCATACAAGATGGGCAACTCATGGAGAACCTTCAGATATAAATTCTCATCCTCACAAGAGCTCAAAAAGTGATATTACTGTAGTTCATAATGGAATTATAGAAAATTATCTTGAACTTAGAGAATGGTTGAAAGGTGAAGGATATAACTTTTTATCAGAAACTGATACAGAAGTTATTCCTAATTTAGTAGATTATTATTATGAAGGGGACTTATTTAAAGCTGTAGTTAAGGCAACTGAAAGATTAGAAGGAAGTTATGCCATAGGTGTAGTATCAAGCAAAGAACCAAATAAATTAGTTGCAGTAAGAAAAGACAGTCCATTAATTGTTGGTCTTGGAGATGGAGAAACATTTTTAGCTTCAGATATACCAGCAGTAATTAGCTATACTAGAGATGTATATTTATTAGATGATAAAGAATTTGTAGTTGCAGATAATAATGGAGTTCAATTATTAAATGCAGATGGAAGTAAAATAGATAAAGAGATTTATAAGGTTACTTGGAGTCAAGATGCCGCTGAAAAAGGTGGATATGATTCATTTATGTTAAAGGAAATTAATGAACAACCAAAGGCAATAAAGGAAACTATGTTATCAAGAATTGCCATGGATCATGGGGTTAAGTTTGACGATTTTGAGTTAACAAAAGAAGAACTTCAAAATATTGATAGAATATTTATTGTTGCTTGTGGTACTGCATATCATGCAGGATTAATGGGCAAAGCTTCAATTGAAAAACATGCATTAATTCCTGTAGAAGTAGACATTGCATCAGAATTTAGATATAGAGATCCATTAGTAACTAAGAAATCTTTAGTTATAACTGTAAGTCAATCAGGGGAAACAGCAGATACACTTGCTGTACTTAGAGATTGTAAGAAAAAAGGAGCTAAGACTTTAGCTATTACTAATGTTGTAGGAAGTACTATTTCAAGAGAAGCAGATCATGTTATTTATACAATGGCAGGACCAGAAATAGCAGTTGCTTCAACAAAAGCATATACAACTCAAGTTGTTATAATGCACTCTCTTGGATTATATTTTGGAGAGTTAACTGGTACCTTAGATAATAATATTGAAGGTTTAATAAAAGAAGGATTATTAGAATTACCAGAAAAAATTGAAGAATTATTAAAAGATACTTCAAGTATTGAAAAGGTAGCTAAAATAATTGCTAAGGAACAAGATTTATTCTTCCTTGGAAGAGGTGCTGATTATTCATTAGCTCTTGAAGGATCGCTAAAGCTTAAGGAAATAACTTATATTCATTCTGAAGCTTATGCTGGTGGCGAATTAAAGCATGGACCAATTGCGTTAATTGAACAAGGTACTAAGGTAATAGCATTATTAACTCAAGAACAATTAAGAGAAAAAATGATAAGTAATATAGTAGAAGTAAAAGCAAGAGGAGCTTACGTTGTAGGTGTAGCTTATGAAGGAGATGTACTTGATTCATCTGTATTTGATGAAGTTATTAAAATTCCAAGAATATCTAATAGAGTGGCGCCAATTTTAGCAGCAGTAGCATTGCAACTTTTAGCTTATTATACTGCTAAGGAAAAGGGTTATGATATAGATAAGCCAAGAAACTTAGCAAAATCAGTAACTGTGGAATAAAGAATTATTACACATGGATGAAATTAGCTTGAAAAATTATCAAAAAAAGCAATATATATCATAATATTTGAATTAATAAAAAACACACTCTTATTTTAGTTGTAGGAGTGTGTTTTTTTATAAAAGATTATGATAAATGTTATAAACACCAAAATAAAATTATGGAAAGCAGGGGGATAGTTAATTATAGAGGAATGGTTAAATACTTCTTCTGGAAATCAAAATATACGTAACTATTCTTGTAGTTTATAACTTAATTAATGCAATTATGTAGGTAGCTATCTAATGAAATAAATGCAAAAGTAGCAACAGTTTGAGATTAAAGTAACTCTAAATGATTATTCAACTTCACTGAAGTAAGCCACTTATAAGAGATATTTTGATCAATCTTTATTAGAAGCCTACAGAAATTAGCAAGTTAATAAGTGAGTACAAAGAAACTGAAAAATGTCTCAGCTTTGGTCTTGACTAGTCAGATGATAATTAATCATCTTGAAAATTTATCAAAAAAGCGATATAAATTAGAATTGACATTTTATGAAAAATAAAGAATTTAAAATTTGGAAAGTGTACATAATTAAGAATTTTAAAGTGGATTGTTTACTTTTTATAAAAGAATAGTAAAAGGGGAGGGAATATGATTATAAAAACAAAAGGATATACCTTTGTTACTGGCTTTTATCAGACGCCAGTAAGTCAAGTATTTCATGCAACTGGAGAAAGTACATCAACTACTGTTGAGTTAAATATACAATTCTAATAAGATAATTTGTTTGGGTTTAAGGAGCCTGTTCAGCCTTTAGACTGAAAATTCCTTTAAACACAAAATATAAATAGGTTATTAAAAAGATTGGATGTGAATAACATGCTAAAAATTAATAATTTAACAGTTCGATATAACAGATTAATTCTTGATAACGTTGATGTTAATTTTACTAGAGGTACATTATATGTAATTAGAGGTGCATCTGGAAGTGGAAAGTTATCTCTTTTAAATATATTAGGATTAATACAAAGCAATAATAAGGAATGTACATACTATTTTGATTCTAAAAAATTAAAATCGGAGAGTTTAATTGAATATGTAGGATTAAAGCAGGTAGAGAATAATTATTGCACTGATTTATCAGGAGGCGAAGAACAAAGAGTTGCTATAGCAAGAGCATTAATTAATGATGCAGATATAATACTAGCGGATGAACCTGTTGCATCACTGGATAATGAAAATAGAGAAAATATTTTAAATCTGTTCAGTAAACTTGCACATGAATTGAATAAAATAGTTATAATAGTATCTCATGATAATTTTGTAGGTGATCAGGCAGATGTGCTTTATGAAATTAAAAATAAACTATTTAGTTTTATTAATTTTTATTCTAAAAATAGAAAAGTTAATTTAATAGTGAATAAATGCTAAATTATGTGTTTAGTATTTAACAAAATATGATGACTATATGAGGCTAGACATTTTAGTAAACATATTGATTTAGGGGGAAGAAAGATGAATAATCCTTTTGTGAAGAATGGCTTTTTATTATCAAATGTATCAATAAATAAATTGATAATAGAAAAGTATCCTAATAATATAATAGATGAAGATATAAAAGGTAAGTCTGCTTTAGAGTTATTTTCAACAAATTTATTTATTGAAAAAATTAAAAGAAATAGTAAAGCTTTAGGTTTGGAGTTACAGGATATAGAGGATAGACAGTTACCACAATATCTTGAAAAATGTCTTGATGCTAATAATGAATTAGTTAAAGAAGTTGCTGTAGATATTATTAGGCAATTTGGAAAAAGACTTGGAATAATTTTATTAACTTTAAAAAAAGGCGAGAAGGAAAATAGAGTAAAAAGATTAGATTGGAAAGATGAACATTGGAATTACTGGGCTGAGATAGAAAATGTAATTTTGGTAGGCGGTCTTGCTAACGAAAGATTTGGAAAGATAATAAAGGAGTGTATTGACGAAGTTTTTAAGTTAGAAGAAAAACGCTATAATATTATTTTATCAGAAAATCCATCACAAGTAGCTATTAGAGGATTGGCAAAATATATTACAAAAAAAAATAATAATAAGTATAATTTAGCACTAGATTTTGGCCAAAGTTTTATAAAAAGAAGTGTAATAAGATTAGAAGAGGAAAAAATTAATGAAGTTCATATACTTGAAAAGGTAAAAGCTAAGTATGTTAAGTGGGAATATGATAATGAATTAGAGGAAAAGGAGGAGGCAAAACAAGAAGATGAATATATAATCAATTGTATAATTGATACAATTGATTTATGCAAAAAAAATAATTATGACTTAAATAATGAAATTGTAATAAGTGTAGCGAATTATATTGAAAATGGAAAATTTAAGAATAGGGGTGGCTATGGAAAATTAAGATTAATTACTGACAATTATGAAACATATCTTAGTAAGGTTTTATACGAAAAATTAGGGGAAAGATATAAGATAACTTTGGTTCATGATGGAACTGCAATGGCAGCATCATTTTCTGAATATTCTAAATCTGTTTGTATATCGTTAGGGACTGTTTTTGGTGTTGGATTTCCCATAGCTTGCAATAGACCTTGGGAGACTATGTATAAGTCTATAGACGAGAAGTAGTTTGATAAGATAAATTATAATATATGTAAGAGAATATTTTAATCAACTTTTCCAAACCAACATTAAATCAGTAATCAGTAGGACTAGATATTTTTATCAAGTAGAAATGTCTAGTTTTTTTATTTAAAAAGTAATGAAGATAAAATGTCTTTGAAATATTAACACCTAATTTTTATGTAATATTAAAGTTTTTACCAATTAGTACGAATATAGATTATATTATAGAATTTGAGGTGTTATTTATGGTTAAGGGAAATAAGGAAAATAAGGGAAAACTATATGGGGCAAAAACATTAAAAATTAGAATTATGATTTTATGTGATTTAGTGGTTATTTTTGCTATACTTCTTAGTGTAATCGTTGCAACTGTAAGTTACGGGAAAAACATGAAACAGCAAGTGAAAAACAATATGGAGAATTTATCTGTATCATATGGGATTTTAGTGAATAATAGCATAAAGGGCGATAAACTTTCAGAATCTGATGCAAAAGATTTATTGAAAAATATTAAAATTCAAGGTATTGATTCAAGCTATGCATATTTAGTATCAAAAGATGGAACTATGATATATCATCCTACAGCTGATAAGATTGGTAAATCTGTGGAGAATAATATAGTTTTAGGGATAGTAGATGAATTAAAAAAAGGAAATGTACCAGAAAATAAAGTGGTAGAATATGATTTTAAAGGAGTAAAAAAGTATGCAGGATATTATATATGCCCTAAGAATAATTCTATTTTGGTAATATCTGCAGATGAAAGTGAAATATTGGAACCAGTACTGTTTTTTATAATAGAGATTGCTATTATAGAAGTAATTGCATTAATATTCATAAACATACTTGTTCTATTAAGTGTGAATAAATTAGTAACTCCTTTAAAGAGATTAAAAAAGGCTGTTGAGCAAACTGCTAAATATGATTTTACAAAAACAGATAACTATGAAGCAATAATTAGTAGAAGGGATGAAATAGGACAAATTGGTAGAGCTTTTTATGAAATGAGGGAGAATGTAAGAAAGATTATTGAAGATATAGGAAATACATCTGTTAATATATCTCAAAATGCTATTATCCTGAAGGAAGTCACAAACTCTGTTAATGAAAATTCAACTGATAACTCAGCTACTACTGAAGAACTAGCGGCAGGAATGGAAGAAACAGCAACTGCTACTAATAATATAAATGATAATATAGTATCATTCGAAGATAAAGTAAGAAATATTAATTTATTATCAGATGAGTGTTCAAAAGTTGCTGAAGAAATATTAGTTAGAGCAGAAAATAATGAGAAGATAATAACTCTTTCCAAGGATAATACAAGAAAATTATGGGTAGAACTTAAAGAAAAAAATGAAGTGGCTATAGAACAAGCTAAATCAGTTAATAAGATAAATAAATTAGCAAATGCAATTATGGAGATAACAGGACAAACAAGTATGCTAGCATTAAATGCATCAATTGAAGCAGCTAGGGCAGGAGAATCTGGGAAAGGATTTGCAGTAGTTGCTAGTGAAATTGGAAGTTTAGCAAATCAATCTTCTGAAACTGTTAAGGGAATAACTGAAATCGTTAATGAAGTTAATAGTGCAGTAGAAAAAATGACAATTTGCATGAATCAAACATTAGAATTCTTAAATTCAAATGTTTTTAATGATTATGAAGAATTTACGAAAATAGGTGAACAATACAGGAATGATGCAGATTTGTTTGAAAGTAATACAAATCTCATAAGTGATTCAATAAATACACTTTCAATAACGATGGAAAACATTTCTGAAGCTATTTCCAGCATTAATATAACCATGAAAAATTCATCAATTGGAATTAAAGATATAGCAGAAAAGACATCAGATATAGTTAATTTAACGACTAAAACTTATGATGTAGTTGGTGACAGTATTGACTATTCAGATAAGTTGAAAAATATTTTCAGTCAATTTAAATTATAAGCTTTATAAAGATTTCATAACACTTCAGGTTGTTATTATATGGATTTAATGAATTAACATTATCATATATAGCAACCTTTTTTATGGATTTGTTATGTAATATCTCTAATAATTTTATTAGGAATAAATTCTATTAACTAGAAGGTTCACGCTGTCGAAATATACATAAAGATGCCAGGAATTACCTTAGATACAATAAGTTATTTTATTAATTTAAAAATTAAAACATATATATATTGAGTTAATGTTAAATGTAAACCTATAGAAATGATAAAATATCAAAAATTCGTTGACAAAAAAATTATATTAATATAACATTGTAATTGGAAATAATGCATTTATTTACTAATGAAAAAAGGGGGGATTTTTATGATGAATAATAATGAAAAACTAATTGATGAATTAATAGATGATTTATTTGAAGAATTATCAGAAGAATCTCAATTAGCAGCAGATGCATCATGTGGTGGAATATGTAAAATGTGCTACACTAGAAAACCAGTTTGGTAATTAGCTAAAACTAAATTAAAAGTATCTATTAGGTTGTTATAAGATAAATTTAATGAAGAATTATTTTTATTTTATAATAACCTTTTGTTTATGAGGGATGTTATGATTAGTATTTTTAATAATGTAATTAGTTTTATAGGAGAAAATGAAGAATTTTTTAAAATAGAAAAGGAAAATTATAAAGATATATTAAGTTATTTAAAAACAGGAGATAAAAATGAATATATTAATTTCTTAGAGGAAATAGGAATAAAAGAAAAGCTATTTAAAGATAAAGAAAAATTATTATTTGCAATGAAAAGATCTTTAAAAAAAGTAGAATTGGCATTTCCGGTTCCAAATTCCTTTAATATAGAATTAACAACAAGGTGTCCATTAAGATGTCCTCAATGCTACTGCTTTTTAGATTCTGGTATGGATATAGATATTGAAGTGGCAAAAAAATATATTAAAGAAGCAAGTAATATAGGTGTTAATTATGTTAATTTAAGTGGGGGAGAAACCTTAGCATATCCTAATTTATTTAAATTAATTTCCTTTTGCACTGAAAATAATATAATTTCATCAATAGCTATAAGTGGTTGGAATTTTGATAAAAAAGTATTAAGTAAATTAATTCATTGTGGAATAAATAGTATATCTGTATCTCTTAATGGTTCTACTGAGGAAATTAATTCAAAAACTCGAGATGGATATAAATTTGCAATTAATGCATTAGATGTACTAAATAAAAGTAATTTCAATAATTATACCATTAATTGGGTAGCTCATAACAGCAATATTGATGATTTTACTAATTTAGTTAAGCTTGCAAAAAAATACAATGTTAGGGATATTAGTGTTTTATCAGCAAAACCTGATGCATCATTTAGAATGGACACAATACCAACAATTGATAATTTTATAAAACTAGGTGATTTTATAAAAGGATATAAAGATGATAAATTAGAAATAAATGTTGAAGATTGTTATCAGTCATTATTATTTTATGTAAATGAGGATAATCTTTATAAAGATTATTGTATGGCAGGAGTAAAAAATTTTTCAATATCTGTTGAGGGAAAATTTACGCCTTGTAGACATATTAATTACGAAGAGGAAGCTTCAAGTATTATAGAATATTGGGAAAATTCTATGTTTTTAAAAAAATTAAGAAAAAGTAATTTAGATGTAAGAGAGCCATGTGTTAGTTGTAAGTATTGCGATAAATGTAATCCTTGCGCTGCAATTAATTATAAAGTTAATAATGAACTATATAAAGGCAATAAGTATTGTTATATTAATAATATTAATAAATGAATTTTTATTTATAGTAGAAGTAGGAGGCAAATATATGGGGGAAATAATAACATGTGATGAAAACAAGTCAGGGCTTTTATTACAGCTACATATAACAGGGAAATGTAATCAGCATTGCAAACATTGTTATCATACAAATTATGAAAATGAGCCTATGACTTTTGATGATATAAAGAATATTATTGAGCAGTTTAAAGAGTTAATACATAAATACAATAAAAATAAAGGAATTAATGAAAAAGGTGAACTTACTATTACTGGAGGAGAGCCTTTTGTAAGAAAAGACTTTATGGATATTTTAGAATTATTATATGAAAATAGAGAGTATTTTTCTTATCAAATTCTTACTAATGGAAGCTTTATTACTGATGAAATAGCAGATAAATTATTAAAATTAAAAGTAAACTGTGTACAAGTTAGTATTGATGGAGATGAGGAAACTCATGACATGATTAGAGGAAAAGGGAATTTTGTAAGAACCTTCAAAGCTATTGATATATTAAACAAACATAATATTCAAACTGTAGTTTCTTTTACTGCAAGTAAATTAAACTATAAGGATTTCCCAAAGGTTGCAAGGCATTGTGAAAAACATGGTGTTAAAGTGTTATGGTCAGAAAGATTAGTTCCAATTGGTAATGGGAAAAAAATTGAGGAACAATGTTTATCTGCAGCAGAATGTATGGAATACTTTCAATTAATGAAAAAAGAAAAAGATTTACTTTTATCTAAAAATTCAGGAACAGAAATATCAATGAAGGAATCTTTGCAATTTATTGTGTCTAAAGAAAACCCTCAAAGATGTTCAGCAGCTGACTCAGCAATTTCAATAGACGAATTTGGCAATATATTACCTTGTAGAAGAATGCCAATAAAATGTGGGAATGTATTAAAGGATAATTTAAGTGATATTTACTTCAATAATGATATTATGAATAGTATAAGAAAAAGGACAATTCCTAAGGAATGTGAGGCATGTAGGTTTAGAAAAACATGTAATGGTGGAGCAAAGTGTATAGCCTATGGAATAAATAAGGACTATTCAACAGCAGATCCATTTTGTCCTTTAATTTTTTATAAGAGAAATAAAAACTAATTTTAGGAGACAATTGTTATGAAAGAACCAATTATATGCAATAATAAGAATAATTTATTATTACAATTACATATTACGGGAAAGTGTAATCAACATTGTAAACATTGCTATCATAATGAATATGGGAATGAACCATTAACTTTTAATAACATTAAAGACATTATTGAACAATATAAAGAATTGCTACAAAAATATAATACAAGTAAAGGTATAAATGAAAGAGGAATAATAAATATTACTGGAGGAGAACCTTTTGTAAGAAAGGATTTCATGGATATATTAGAATTATTTTATGAGAATAGAAAGTATTTTTCTTATGGAATACTTACTAATGGAAGCTTTATAACAGATGAAATAGCTGAAAAATTAGTGAAATTTGAAGTTAATGATGTACAAGTTAGTGTTGAAGGAAGTAAAGATACTCATGATATGATTAGAGGAGAAGGAAACTTTGAGAAAACATTCAAAGCAATTGATATATTAAATAAGCATAAAATTCCAACCATTGTTTCATTTACTGCAAGTAAAATGAATTACAAAGAATTTCCATTAGTTGCCGAGTATTGTAAAGAACATAATGTAACTAGACTAGGATCAGATAGATTAGTACCAATTGGAAATGGGGAAAATATAAAGGAACAATGTTTATCTCCAGAAGAGTGTATTGAATACTTTATGATAATGAAAGAGGAGCAAGATAAAGCACTTGTAGACAAAGATTGCAATACAGAAATATTAATGAATAGGTCATTACATTTTATAGTTACTAAAAAGTCTATTTATGGATGTTCAGCAGGAGATTCAGCTATTGTAATAGATGAAATGGGTAATATATTGCCTTGTAGAAGAATGCCAATAAAGTGTGGAAATGTTTTAGAGGATAATTTAAGTGATGTATATTTTAATAATGAAATAATGAATGATTTAAGAAAAAAAGATATTAGTTTAGGTTGTGAAAAATGCAGATTTAATAGAACTTGTAATGGTGGAGCAAAATGTATATCTTATGCTATGTACAATGATTATAAGAAAGCAGATCCATTTTGTCCCTTGATATTTTATAAACGTAATAATAATTAGTATTAATTTATTCAAGAGTAGGTGGGATTATGTTTACGGTAAAAATATTTACTGAATTGAATAACAAAATATTATATATAAAGGATATAAATAACAGTATTATTCTTAATAATGAAATAGATTTAGAAGAAGGAGAATATTCATTAAAAAGAGATGAACTATTAAATATAATAAAAAAACAATCAGAAGAATATGATAAGTATGAAAAAATAATCTTAAAATCAAAAGAAATTACAAATGAAGATATAAATAATATATCTAAAGAATATTTTGTATATATACTATGTATGCATCCTTCTAGAACTTGTAATTTAGCCTGTAAGTATTGCTTTGCACAAGATGGAGAAGAATATTTACCAAAGAAGGGTATAGATATTGAAACTGCTAAAAAAGCAGTGGATTTTCTTGTAAGTGATTATGGAAAAAATGCAGTTAAATATCAAATTGATATTGCCGGATCAGGAGAACCATTACTAAAATATGACTTTATTAAAGAGTTAGATGAATATTGTGCCTTAAAAAGCAGTGAGATTGGAAAAGAGATAAAAATAATGTTTCCTACTAATGCAACATTATTAAATGATGAAATGTTAGAATACTTAAATAAATCTTCAACTATATTATTAGGAATTAGTTTAGATGGTAATAAGGAACATTCATCTAATCGTCTATTAAAAAATGGAGAAAATGCTTACGATAGTATAGCAAAAGGAGCTAAATTAATAAATAGGCCTTTTGGAATAGCAGTTACAATAACTCATAATAATGAAGAAGTTGATGAGGTTTTTGATTATTTATATAATGAATTTCCTTTGGCTGATTCTATAAGCATGCAATTTGTACGTAATTATGATTTATCTTCAGATATATCATTTTATAAAATTGATATTGATAATTTGTTTACTCATTATAAGAAATTAGTGGACAACATCTTTAAGCATATTGATAAAAAAGATTATGACTATGTTTTAACTTTATTAAGAGGTTCAGACACTTTTGGTAAGTACATATTTAAAGCTTTAAACAAAGGAAAATTACATGTTGAAAGATGTGGTGCAGGAAAAGGAACAATATGTGTTGATGATAATGGTGATATTTATTCATGTAGTGTTGCTAATGGGGATGAATATTTTAAAATTGGGAGAATACAAGAGGGTATCGATAAAGAAAAACAAGAAAAATTTAAAAAGGTTAATGTTAATTGTAATGATCACTGTAAGAATTGTTGGGGGGCATATATTTGTGGAGGAGAATGTTTAGTAAAAGCACGTTTATCTAGTGGCAGTATATATGAACCTAACTTAAGAATATGTGAATTAAAGTTAAAATTAATACAATTAAGCATAGCATTTACTGAAAAATTAAAAAAAGATTATTATGAAGCATATAAATATTTTAAAAATTTTAGAGTAGACAATACTTTGTTAGATACTAGTTTGTGGGCAATAAATTATTATTTAAAAAGTAAAGATATACATTTTCCATATAAAATATTAATGGAAAAGGTTCAAAGAGGAAAATATGGAGTTGATCCTAATGATTTATTTGGAGTATTAAAGAAATATGATGAGAAAATTAATGTGGTAAAGGTAGATGATTTTAGTAAATATAAAGATATAAATTATCCTGCCATTGCATATATAAATAGATTTAAGTATTATTATGGATATTTAATAGTTGAAGAATTTGATGGAGAGAAATTAAAAATAAGAGATATGAGGAAGGAAGAAAGTATGTGGTTACCACTTGAAGAATTTCATAAAGATGTATCCAGTATTTTGATGGCAACTTTAAAAAAATGATAATCTTAAAGAAGAAATATATAATTTAGGTGATATAATATGAATTTTTTTAAAAAATATCCTTATGTAAAACAATTAGATAAAAATGATTGTGGACCGGCTTGTCTTGCTACTGTATTAAAATATTATGGGTACAAAGCATCAATAGCAAAACTTAGAGAATTAATGAAAACAGATATAAATGGGACAACTATCTATGGAATAATGAATGCAACAAAGAAATTAAATATGAGTGCAAAAGCAGTAAATGCAAAGAATAAAGAAGTTATAAAAAAAGAATTTCCAAAGCCAGCTATTGCACATGTAGTATATGAGGATGGGATGAACCATTATGTGGTTTTATATGAGGTGAATAATGAAGGTGTTGTAGTTGCAGATACAGGTAGAGGAATTTTAAAGTATACTTTTGAAGAGTTTTATAAAATATGGAGTGGAAAGTTAATTATATTGGTTCCAAATAATTCTTTTGAAAAAGGGAATAAAACGAATGGATATAAAAGATTTTGGGATATAATTAGACTTCAAAAACCATTAATAATAGGTACATTTTTCGTTTCACTGTTAATCACCATATTTGGTATTTGTGGAAGCTTATATTATAAGTTTTTAATAGATGATATAATCCCAAATAACCTATATAATAAACTAATTTACATATCTATTACTATGATTATATTGGCCTTTTTTAAGGCTATTACAGAATTTCTAAGAAGATTGCTTTTGATGTTTATGGCTAAAAATATCGATATTAAATTGTTATTAGGATATTATAATCATATTGTTAAATTGCCAATAGAATTTTTTGAAACTAGAGATGTAGGAAGTATAATTTCTAGATTTAACGATGGAATAAAAATAAGAGAGGCAATAAGTACAACTGCAGTAACAGTTATGATGGATACTATAATGGCAGTAGTTGGCGGAATAATATTATATATGCAAAGTTCAACAATGTTTTATTTCTGCTTTATTCCTATAATAATTTATTTAGTTTTAGTGGCTGCATTTAAATCTAAAATTGAAGAAAACAATAAAAATGAGATGGAAAATTATTCGAAAGTAACATCTTATTCAGTGGAAACCATAGAAGGAATGGAAGTAATAAAATCCTTTAATGCTGAAGACGAAGTGATTGGAAAGTTAAAAGATAAGTTTATGGATTTTGTGCAATCAACCTTTTCAAATGAATTTATTATTAATTTACAGGAAATGTTAAAAGGTATTGTAAAAGCTATATTTGGAATTGTTATTTTATGGATTGGAGCTTATTTAACTTTGCAGGGTAATTTAACAGTAGGAACTTTTATTAGTTTTAATGCACTTTTAGTATATTTTATTGAACCTATTGAAAGAGTTATTAACTTACAATCACAAATACAAAGTGCATTGGTTGCAGCAGATAGATTAGGACAAATATTAGATTTAGAAATAGAAAATCAAAATATAGGCAAAGAAATATCTTCATTATCAGGAGATATTGAAATTAATAATATTACTTTTAGATACGGTTGTAGAAGAATAATACTTAAAGATTTTAGTTTAAAAATAAAAAATAAAGAAAAGGTAGCTTTAGTTGGCTCAAGCGGCTCTGGCAAAACTACTTTAGTTAAAATACTAATGAAATTTTATGAAATTGAAAATGGGCAAATAAAAATCAATTCTTATGATATAAATGATATTGCTATTAAGGAGTTAAGAGATAGAATAGCATATATTTCCCAAGATTCTTATTTCTTTTCTGGAACAATAAAGGAAAATCTTTTAATTGGAAATAAAAATGTAACAGAAGAGGAAATGGTGAATATATGTAAAAAAGTATATATTCATGACTTAATTATGAGTTTCCCAAAGGGATATGATAATATTCTAGCTGAAAAAGCAATGAATCTATCTGGTGGACAAAGGCAAAGACTTGCTATTGCAAGGGCACTACTAAAAAAGCCAGATATTCTTATAATGGATGAAGCAACATCTAATTTAGACTCAATAACTGAAAAAGCTATAGAAAAAACTGTGAAAGAATTTACTAAGGATATAACAACTATCATAATAGCACATAGACTAAGTTCAATAAAAAATTGTGATACAATTTATGTTATTGAAGATGGCAAGGTAATTGAATCTGGGAATCATGAAGAATTAATAAATAAACAGGAACACTATTACAAATTATGGAAAGAACAAGATTGTTGATAGACTGCAAAAATATCATATCAATATTTAAAAATATCATAAAAAATATAGAAGAATTAGCAAAAAAAATAACAAATTTATAATAAATTTACCTATGAAATCATTTACTATAAGCAATAATAACAATTCAGTTATTTACTATATTTACTTGAATTAATTACAAAACTAGTGTATTCTTATAAGTAAAGCATAAAGTAAACAAAAGTTTATTATATAAACATTACAATAGGTTTTTGTTTAAATTATTATATAATAACAACAAGGGGGATTTTTTCAATGAACAAGATATTTTATCAAGAAGATTGCGATCTTTCAAGATTAAAAGGTAAGACTATCGCAGTTATCGGTTATGGAAGCCAAGGACATGCACATGCATTAAATGCTAAGGAATCAGGATGTGATGTTATTATTGGTTTATATGAAGGTAGTAAGTCATGGGCAAAAGCGGAAGCTCAAGGATTTAAAGTATATACAGCGGCAGAAGCTGCTAAAAGAGCTGATATAATCATGATTCTTATTAATGATGAAAAACAAGCACAAATGTATAAGGAATCAATTGCACCAAACTTAGAACCAGGAAACATGTTAATGTTTGCTCATGGTTTTGCAATTCATTTTGGACAAATTGTACCACCTAAAGATGTAGATGTTACTATGATAGCTCCAAAAGGACCTGGACATACAGTAAGAAGTGAATATCAGGAAGGAAAAGGTGTACCTTGTTTAATTGCAGTAGAACAAGATGCTACTGGTCAAGCTCAAGAAATTGCACTTGCTTATGCATTAGCTATAGGTGGAGCAAGAGCTGGTGTTCTAGAAACTACATTTAGAACTGAAACAGAAACAGATTTATTCGGTGAACAAGCAGTTCTTTGTGGAGGAGTTTGTGCATTAATGCAAGCTGGTTTCGAAACATTAGTAGAAGCAGGATATGATCCAAGAAATGCTTATTTTGAATGTATTCACGAAATGAAATTAATAGTTGATTTAATATACCAATCAGGATTTGAAGGAATGAGATATTCTATTTCAAACACTGCTGAATATGGTGATTATATAACTGGACCAAAGATAATAACTGAAGATACTAAGAAAGCAATGAAGAAAATTCTATCAGATATTCAAGATGGAACTTTTGCTAAAGACTTCTTATTAGACATGTCTGCAGCTGGTGGTCAAGCACACTTTAGAGCTATGAGAAAGTTAGCTGCTGAACATCCATCAGAAGTTGTTGGAAAAGAAATTCGTAAGCTATATAGCTGGAATGGTGAAGATAAGTTAATAAATAACTAATCAAAGTTATTTTAAGCTGTTACTTTTAACTGGAAGTAACAGCTATTTTTTATTCTTTAAAAAATTATTTTAACTTCTAATTGGTAGATTATTAATTTAAAAGTATAAATAAATATTTGTTAATTGAATTAGGAGGAGATTATATGGCATTAATGAGTTGTAATTTTTTTTCTTCAGTATTAGGATATGATACTGATGTAAAGGTGATTTTGCCAGAGGCAAAGTGGCAATTTCCATTAGATGAAAATGAAAAATTAGAGTATAAGGTTTTGTATTTACTTCATGGAATGGGAGATAACTCTAGTGGGTGGGGAAGGTATACTTCTATTGAAAGATATGCATTAGAGAAAAACATAGCAATTGTTATGCCTACTGCTGGGCATAGCTTCTACTCAGATTCAATCCATGGTAAAAAGTATTTTACATTTATTGCTGAAGAGCTACCAATACTTATGAAAAGGTGGTTTCCAATATCAAAAAAGCCAGAAGATACATTTATTGCAGGGGTATCTATGGGAGGGTATGGAGCTTTAAAAATAGGATTTACATATCCAGAAAAATTTGCAGGTATGGCTAGTCTGTCAGGAGCTGTTATAATTAATAAATTAATAGAGAATGCATTCGAGGAATCAAGAAAGGACATTACAAAGATTATGGAAGATGTTTTTGGAACAACAGAGCCTGAGGGAATGGATGAATTGTTATTCTTGGCAAAGAAGAACATCGCTCCCATGGAGAAAAAGCCAAAAATATTACAATATATAGGTAAAGAAGATTTTCTTTATAATATGAATATGAAATTTAAAGAAGAAATTATCAAGCTTAATATTCCATTAATTTATGATGAATGGCATGGTGAGCATGAATGGGGTTTTTGGGATAAAGCAATTAAAAAAGCAATAGATATTTTTGTATAATATTAATCAAATTTAAATTTGCTTGGAGAAACATGAAACATTTCTTTAAATCTTCTTGAGAATGTAGAGTAATCTTTAAAACCGCATTTATAACAAACTTCTGTTAATGGCAGATCCTCTAATATTAAATCTCTAGCTAATAGCAGACGTTTGTTATTTATAAACTTTCCTAGAGTTACTCCAGTTTCAGCTTTAAATTGTCTTATCATATGATATTTACTTATAAAGAATTTTTTAGATAATGAATCTAAAGATAGATCATTATCTAAATTAGAATTAATATACTCAATAATAGTATTAACTTTTTTATTGTACTTAGTTTTAATATATTCAAGCTCATTGTTTATTGCAGCTTTATTAAGGTTTATCATAAATTCAAGAAAAAGAATTTTATTATATAGCTCGTAAGCATAAGATTTTTTTATTAAAGAATCTTCTAGCTTATTAGTTATTTCAAATAATTTACTTGTAGCTAAGGAATTAATTCGCAGAACATTAGAATGTTCTGCTTTTGCTTTTTGAAAACAAAGGGACAGATCATAGTTGTCAGTTTTATATGCTTTAATAAAATTAGGTGATACATAAATAATTATTCTTTCATAGGGAATATTAAAATTAATATTAGGTTTATGAATATGGTTATGGTTAACAATAACAATATCATAAGGTTTTAATTTATAGTTTTTCCCTTCAATCATGTAAGTTACATCACCTTTTAGGAAAATAATTATTTTATCGAATTCATGATAATGAAAATTAAAGGAAGTAAGATTAGTATCACAGAGATGAAATAATTTAAATTCGCTATTTAAGTAGCCCTTATTTTCATATATATCCATTAAATCCAACTCCTTTAAAATATTTATCTTCATTAAAATAGTATATAGCAATTTTTGCAAACTTTAAAGCAATATATGTTATTTATTTGAAGTAAATTGCTTAGTATATTAATAAAAAGGAGTGATGATAATGAAAATAGAATTAAAGAAATATCATGGTTTGGGAAATGATTATATTGTTTTTGATCCTAATAAAAATAATATAAAGCTTACAAGAGAAAGAGTTAAACTAATTTGTAATAGAAATTTTGGAGTAGGCTCTGATGGAATTTTAGTTGGACCAATATTTAATAATAACAAAATTAAAGTTATTATATTAAATCCTGATGGCAGTGAGGCAGAAAAAAGCGGTAATGGAGTTAGAATATTTGCAAAATATTTATGGGACAATAAATATATTAAAGAAGATAAATTTACATTATCTACTTTAGGTGGAGATGTTGAAATTAATTATTTAAGTAAAAGTGGAGATTTAATTAAAGTGTCTATGGGTAAGGTTACTTTTTGGAGTGATGAAATTCCTGTTTTAGGACCTAGAAGAGAAGTGATTAATGAAGAAATGTTCTTTAATAGTGTTGGATATAAAGTTTCATGCCTTTCTATAGGTAACCCACATTGTGTTATTCCTTTAAAAGAAATATCTAAAGAACTTGCATGTAAGATAGGGCAATATTCTGAGGTGGCAGAATACTTTCCAAGTAGAATAAATACACAATTGTTAAAGGTTATAGATAGAGATAATATTCAAATTGAAATTTTCGAAAGAGGGGCAGGATATACTTTGGCATCTGGAAGTAGCAGCTGTGCAGCAGCTGCAGTGGCATATAAATTGGGAATGGTAAATAATAAAGTAAATGTTCATATGCCAGGTGGAATATTACAGATTGAAATTCAAAAGGATTATAATATATTAATGACAGGTAAAGTTATATATATTGGTGAAATAAAACTTTCAAAAGAATTTACTAATGAATTATTAAAAATAAGTTAAAAAAATACCATATTTAGAGCTAAATATGGTATTTTATACATAAGAACAGATAAAATTGTGCTTAGGAGGAAGACCATATGATTAAATTAATAGCATCTGATATGGATGGAACATTGTTAGATTCTAATCATGGAATAACTAAAGAAAATCTACTGTTAATTAATAAAGCAAAAGAAAATAGCATAATATTTACCATTGCTACTGGAAGAAGATATGAAGATGTTTTGCCTATATTAAAAGAAAATAATATAAAATGTCAGTGTATTGTAATGAATGGAGCAGAATATAGAGATGAAGAAGGAAAGATACTTGACAGTATCTATTTAAGTAAAGAAAAATCAAGGGAAATTTTAGAGGTATTAAAGGAGCATGGATTTAATATTGAAATATATACTGATAAAGGTCTTTATTGTACTACAAGTAAAGAAGAAGCTTTAAATCAAGCAGCTTTAAGAATAATGAGTTATTCATCAAATAATATCAGTTTTGAAAAGGCGTTGAAAGAGGCTCATAATCATCCTCATTTTAAGGAGCTAAACTATATTACAAATGTAGAAGAATTTTTAGAAAGTAATATTGAGATAGCTAAATTTGTAGTATTTTTTGATACTATAGAAAAAACTAAATATGCTAAAAATGCACTTAAGGATATTGAAGGTATAGCTGTTTCAGGGAGTTTTGAAAGGAATATTGAAATTAATAATATAAAAGCTCAAAAAGGAATTATATTAACAAAGGTTATTAAGAAAATGGGCCTTAATAAGGACGAAGTAGCAGTAATGGGAGATAGCTATAATGATTATTCTATGTTTAAAGAATTTACAGAAACCTATGCAATGGGCAATGCAATAAAAGAAATAAAAGAAATTGCTAAATATATAACAGAAACTAATGATAATTCAGGAGTTGCAAAAGCAATAGAAAAAATAATATCATCAAATAAAAGATAGTATTTAGTGAATTGTCATAATGTATAGGAGGTAATAAAATTTGTTTAAACTAATAAGGTTTTTAAAGCCTTTCAAAAAGGAATGCATAGTAGGTCCTTTATTTAAGTTATTTGAGGCAATATTAGAGTTAATATTACCTACAATAATGGCTTTAGTTATAAATAATGGAGTATTAACTGGTGATAAAAGTTACATAATTAAAATGGGAATAATTATGATAATTATGACCATTTTAGGATTTTCAAGTTCTTTGGTTTGTCAAAGATATGCAGCTTATGCTTCTCAAGGAGTGGGAACTAATCTAAGAAATGCATTATTTGAAAAAATATCCAGCTTTTCATACATTGAACTAGATAAGTTTGGTACACCATCTTTAGTAAATAGGATTACAAATGATGTAAATCAACTTCAATTAGCAGTAGCAATGTTAATAAGGCTTGTAGTAAGAGCACCTTTTATTTTTATAGGTGCAATAATTATGGCTATGATTTTAGATTTTAAATTATCATTGGTTTTGATAGGAACAACTCCAATTTTTGGACTAATTTTATATTTTTTCATCTCTAAAACAGCGCCATTGTATAAAAAGTATCAAAAAAAATTAGATTCTCTTGCTTTAAAGCTTAGGGAGACCTTAGGTGGAGTAAGAGTTATTAGAGCCTTTACTTCTTCTAAGTATGAGGAAGTAAGTTTTAATGAGTATAATGATGACTTAACTAATTCAGGAATAGGGATAGTAAGAATATCATCTTTGTTAAATCCAATTACTTCACTTGTAATGAATTTTACAATCCTAATTTTACTTTGGATGGGTGCAATACATATTAATATGGGAAGTATGTCATCTGGTACAATAATAGCATTCATTAATTATGTAACACAAATTTTATATGCTATGACTGTTGTATCAAATTTAATTGTTTTATTTACAAAGGCTGAAGCATCTGCACTTAGAATAAATGAAGTACTTGAAACAGAACCATCAATAGTAGAAAAAGAAAACCCAATATACAAAGATAATATAGAAAGTGATGTTATAGTTGAATTTAAAAATGTATATTTTAGTTATAATAACACTGGGGATTCTGCACTTTCAGATATTAATATAAAGGTAAATAAAGGAGAAACAATAGGAATAATAGGTGGTACTGGCTCAGGTAAAACAACATTTATCAATTTAATTGGTAGATTTTATGATGTAACTTCTGGAGAAGTACTTGTAAAAGGTGTTAATGTTAAGGATTATTCTATAAAAAGATTAAGAGAAATTATAGGAATAGTACCTCAAAAGCTGGAATTATTTACAGGAACAATTAGAGAAAATTTAGCTTTTGGTAATAAAGATGCATCACTAGATGAAATTATAGAAGCATCAAAAATAGCGCAGGCCTATGAGTTTATTTCAAATTTAGAAGAAAAATTTGATACAAAGGTAACTAGAGGAGGAACTAATTTTTCGGGAGGACAAAAGCAAAGATTAGCAATAACAAGAGCTTTAGTGAAAAAACCAGAAATATTAATCTTAGATGACTCTTCAAGTGCCTTAGATTTTGCAACTGATAAGGAACTTCGGAAGGCTATAAGGGAAAATAGCAAGGATACAACAGTATTCATTGTTTCTCAAAGAGCTAATTCTTTAATGGAATGTGATAAAATTATGGTTTTTGATGATGGAATAGTTGAAGCAATAGGTACTCATAAAGAATTAATTAATAATAGTAAGGTATATAAAGAAATTTGCTTATCACAAGTATCTAAAGAGGAGGTATAAGAAATGAAGAGATTATTTTATTATATAAGTAAAAATAAAACTCTGCTTATGCTTTCAATACTAAGTGCAGTAGTGTCAGTTATTGCTAGTTTAGTTGGACCAATTATAATTGGAAAAGCAATAGATTATATGATGGGGAAAAACAAGGTTAATTTTGCAATTATAATTAAACTAATAATTATTTTAGCAGTAGTTTACATAGTTTATTCAGTATTTTCATGGTTACTTACATATGCTACCAATAAAATTGCATATAAAGTTGCAGAAGATATAAGAAATAGTATGTTTAAAAAAATAAATAAATTGCCTCTTAGATTTTTCGATAACAATCCTCATGGCGACACAATAAGCAGATTTGTTAATGATATAGATGCAATTACTGATGGGTTAATACAGGGCCTTGCTACAGCTTTGACTGGGATTATTACAATTATTGGATCAATTATATTTATGATAAATATAAGCAAAGTAATGACCTTGATTGTATTATTATCTGCACCAATCACATATTTTGTAGCTAGATTTATTACTAAAAGTTCGCAGAAATACTTTAAGGTCCAGGCAGAAAAGGTTGGAATATTAAATGGATATATTGAAGAAATAATTACTGGACAAAAAACAGTAAAAGCTTTTAGTTATGAGAATATATCAATAAATAATTTTAAAAATATTAATAATGACTTATATAGAGCTGGAGTAAAGTCTCAATTTTTTGGATCTTTAGCCAATCCCTCTACCAGACTAGTAAATAATATTGCTTATACTATAGTTGGAATATCAGGAAGCTTAATTTCGATTTTAGGGAAGATTACAGTAGGAGATATTTCAAGTTTCTTAATATACTCAAACTTATTTACAAAGCCTTTTAATGAAATATCAGGGGTATATACTCAAATACAAAGTGCTTCAGCTTCTTCAAAACGTATATTTGAAATATTAGATTTACAGGAAGAAGAGGAAGATGATAACAAACTGTCTTTAGAAAATGTTCAAGGAGAGGTAGAATTTAAAGATGTTAGTTTTTCATATATTCCAGAAAAAAAATTAATTAAAAACTTTAATTTAAAAATTCCAAAGGGAAGCAAAGTTGCAATTGTTGGGAAAACAGGTTGTGGAAAAACAACTATGGTTAATTTGTTAATGAGATTTTATGAAATAAATAGTGGCTCTATTAATATTGATGGAATTAATATTAAGGATATATCAAGAGACAGCTTAAGGAAAAACTTTGGAATGGTTCTGCAGGATACATTTTTATTTACAGATACAATAGCGAAAAATATAGCTTATGGGAAAAAAGATGCTACCTTAGAAGAAATAATTAAAGCGGCAAAAGAAACAGGAGCACATAGCTTTATTAGAAGATTACCTAAAGGGTATGATACTGTTATTAGTGGAAATGGTGATGAACTATCAGTTGGCCAAAAGCAATTACTTACAATTACAAGAGTTATGCTTGTTAATCCACCAATATTAATATTAGATGAAGCTACAAGTAATATAGATACTAGAACAGAGCTTAATATTCAAAAAGCTTTTAACAAGATAATGATAGGAAAAACTAGTTTTATTATTGCTCATAGGTTATCAACAATAAAAGATGCAGATATTATATTGGTAATGGATAGTGGAAATGTAGTTGAACAAGGTACTCATGAAGAGCTATTAAAGAAAAAAGGATATTATGAAAAATTATATAATAGCCAATTTTAATCAAAAAGTTTAGGAATATGAATTGTTCCTAAACTTTTTATTTTAATTTCGGTAACATTATAGTAATATTAAATTATAAGAATATTATGGATAAAAATATATATATTGACAAGAATAAAAATAATGAGTATTTATTTGAGGATGATTTATTTGAAAAACAAATTAACGAAAAAGATATTATTATTTTTACTTATAGAAATAATAATAACGGGGATAACATTTCCTTTTTATTTATTTTATGGACCATTTCATAAGGTTAGAGATATGATAGTTGGTATTTCTATGTCAACTGGAAATCATCAATATATTGCAAAGTTATTTTTTAGTGATGAAGAAATTCAAGAAATATTAAATAATGAGGAAGAACAATTAAATAATGAGGAAGCAACATTTACTATGGGAAGTGCAGAGGTTGAAACTAATAATAATGATATTGAAAGAATTAATATAAATACTAATAAATTTGACGGAATTGCCTTAATAATTAAAGATCCCAAAAGAGTTAAGGTTGGATATAGTAGTAAATTAGGTAAGGTTGGAGAGACTGTTTCAGTAATTGCAGAAAGATATGGTGCCATAGCTGCTATTAATGGAGGCGGATATAGTGATGTTTCACCAAATGGGAATTCAGGAGGTACCGGAGGAAAACCTTTAGGTATTTTAATTTCTAATGGAAAGGTTTTAAATTCAAATAGTTCAGACAACAATGATAAAGTATCTTCAACTTTTGGAATTGATGAAAATGGCATTATGTTTGTTGGATCTGCTTCTGTTAATGAATTAATTAATATGGGCATAAAAGAAGCAATTTCTTTTTCTCCTACCTTAATAGTAAATGGAGAACCTTCAATTTCAGAAACAACATTGTTTGGCATCAATCCAAGAACTGCAATAGGTCAAAAAGCAGATGGAAGTATAATTCTTCTTGTAATTGATGGAAGACAAGGATTAAAACTTGGAGCAAATTTAAGCGAAGTACAAGAAATTATGATAAAACTTGGAGCAATAAATGCAATTTGTCTTGATGGGGGAGGATCTTCTGCTATGTATTATGAAGGAGAAATAATAAATAATCCTTCTTGTGTTACTGGTGAAAGATATATTCCAGATATTATTTATGTAATGGAGCAGGAGAATTGATATGAAGAAAGTAAAAGGTGTATTATTAATGCTAATTATTGCAGTAATTATTTCAATTGCTCTTCAATCAATAATGTTGTTTTTCATTCAAAGTCATTATGTTGATTCTGAACTAGAGGTTAATTTTACAAATGTTACTGAAGAAATAGATACAGAAGAAAAACAAGAAGTTAAAATACCAGAAGGTAGCAATATTATTAGTGTATCTAATAAAGGAAAATACTTGCTTTATGCATTGAATAGTGAAGCTTATATTCTAAATATTAGTAATGGTAATGAATATAAAATAGGCATTACTGTAGATAGTGACACTTTTTTCAAGTGGAATGATACAGAAGAAAAACTAATTATTTCAAGAACTTTGCATACAGATAAAAGTGGATTTGAGATTTTATTATATAATCCTAACAATAACTTTTTACAAGAGGCATTAGATGCAAATAATAATCATAATATTTATACATTATTTAATTTATCAGAAAAGATAACAGATATTAAATTGAATAACGTTAATACAATTATATATTTAAAAGTAGATGATGGAACTAATGAGTGGATAAATCGTTTAGATATTTCAGGGCAAACTAATAAGTTATATTTAAATACTAATAAATTAGGAAAGTATGAAGTGATTAATGCTTCTGATGAAATTATTTATGAAGATAAGATAAATGGTACTTTAGCATATATGAGCAATAATAATATAAGTGAATTTAAACCTAATGGGATATTAAAAGGTAAGTTATTAGGGTCATATAACAATGTGTTTTATGTTGGAGAAGGAGAAGATGATACTATTTCCAAAATATATTATAGAGATTTAAGTGATGGTTATAAAGAAAGTGACAAGTGGAATGAAAAGCAATTTAGCACATCTTATAAGGAAGATAGCTTAGTTATTTCTAATAGTAATAATATTTATATTATTGATAAAGAAAAAAATATAATAACTAACATTAATTCAGAAAAAAAGGATAATTATGAAGGAGAGTTTGTAACAATAGTAGATGATAAGGTCATTAGTACTTTAAATAATGTAATTAAGGTTATGGATTTAAGATAATGAGAGGGGAGAGAAAATATTGATAGAATACAGTGTTATGGCTAGTAACATTTTAAATGAAATAAAAAAGGTTGTTATAGGAAAGGATGAAATTATTGAGAAGGTTCTTGTAGCCTTGCTTGCGAAAGGACATATTTTAATTGAGGATATACCAGGGGTTGGGAAGACAACTTTAGCTTTAGCTTTTTCTAAAGCTATGTCTTTAAAATGCAATAGATTACAATGTACTCCAGATGTACTGCCTACAGATATAACAGGTTTTTCTATGTATAACAAAGAGCTTGGAAGCTTTGAATATAAAGAAGGAGCTGCTATGTGCAATTTACTTCTAGCAGATGAGGTAAATAGAACATCTTCTAAAACTCAGTCGGCATTATTAGAAGTTATGGAGGAAGGGAAAATTACTGTAGATGGAGTTACAAGGGAAGCACCAAAGCCTTTTATGGTTATAGCTACTCAAAATCCCTTAGGATCTGTAGGAACACAAATGTTACCTGAATCTCAGCTTGATAGATTTATGATTAAAATAACTATGGGATACCCAGATATAAAAAGTGAAATAGATATATTAAAAGGAAAGCAAAAAAGAAATCCTCTTGAAGAGGTAAATCAAGTTGTAAGTGCTGAAGATATAATAAAAATGCAAAATCATGTTGAAGGAATATTTATTCATGAAAAAATTTATGAATATATTGCAAAATTAGTAGTGGCAACTAGAACTAATTCATTAATTGCGTTAGGAGTAAGCCCAAGGGGAACAATAGCATTAACACAAATGGCTAAAGCAAGGGCATTTATTTGTAATAGAGATTATGTAACCCCAGAAGATGTATTAGATGTTTTTATTGATGTTGTTTCTCATAGAATATTATTAAACTCCAAGGCAAAATTAAATAATATTACAATTCCAAAATTATTAAAAGATATTGAAAATAGCATTACAATTAAGGAGATAATTAATGGTTAGAACAAAAATAATATACTTATTTTTAGTTATTATTTCTTTTTTGTTTATTATTTTATATAAAAATTATTTTCCAGTGTTACTCCTAGCCTTGGTATTAATTCTTCCTATTGTTTTATTTATTATGTTAATTCACGTAAGGAGAAGAATAACCTTCTATTTTGAAGAAGGAAATACTGTTGTAAAAAAGGATGAAATTATCTCATTAAATATTATAGGTAAAAACAAATCCTTTCTTCCTGTTGGGAGATGTAAATTATTTATTTCATATACCAATAGATTTTCTGAAAATAAATATAAGAAATATATTGATGTTACATTAGATGGAAAAAATCAAGTAAATATAGCTTGTAATATTAAATCAAATCATGCTGGTAGTGTAGAAATCAAATTGGAAAAAATAAAAATATATGATTATTTATGTTTATTTTCATTAAGGAAAAAAATATATTCTTCAAAAATAATAACTGTTCTACCTAATAGTTATGAAGTAAAGGAAATTAATGATTTATCTAGAAATGAAATTGCCTGTGATAGTAATAAGTTTTCAACAACAAAATCAGGAGATGATCCTTCTGAAATATTTAATATAAGAGAGTATAGGGCTGGGGATAAGATTCAAAAAATACATTGGAAGCTGAGTCTAAAAGAACAGGATTTAATGGTGAAGGAATTTAGTTTGCCAATTGATAATGATGATATTATTTTACTTGATCTTAATATAAAGGATGAATCATTAAATATTGTTGATGGACTGTTAGAAATAGTAGCTTCAGTATCTAAACTATTGAATAAATTAAATAGAGAGCATTTTATTTATTGGTATGATGTAAATAAACAGAATTATATAAAAGAAAGAGTAACAAATGAAGAGGATACTGTTTATATATTGAAATATATATTATTAGCTTCAAAGTATAGTGATGAAAAGGTTTTGTTAGATAATATTATTGAAAATGAATATTCTAATATATTATATGTAACATCTCATATTACTGAAGAAAAAATTAATCATTTTTTAATGAAAAATGTAACTATTTTTTATTTAGCAAATAAAAATGAAGAGAATTTGTTGGATAATAACTTGAAAGTAATACATGTAATATATTAGAATATTCATTTTCAATAATATTATCTAACAAAACCTTTTCATCACTATACTTTGAAGCTAATAATAT
>JAAYPK010000108.1 GCA_012519845.1 Clostridiales bacterium | reverse complement strand
TAAACTATGATAAAAATATTAATAGAAATCTAACCACAAATGGAATAATCATTCCATATAAAAAGAAAAAAGATGTTAAAATACGATGTTTTATTCAAAATTCAGTTTTTAGAGATAATAATAGGATACCATTAACAACTGCAGATATTGAATTTGATGAAAATCAAGATTATTTTATTGATGATTTATGTTTATTTATAAGTGTTGATAATAAAGTTATAGGCTACGGTCAAATTATCTATAATAAAGGAATCTATACTGTTGTTAATCTTGGAATAATTAAAAAGTATCGAGGAAAAGGTTATGGTAGAGATTTGTTAAATGCATTAATCATTCTCGCTGAAAGAAAAGGTATACGGGATTTATTTATTAGAGTAGAATTAAACAATCATAAAGCCGAAAGATTATATGAAAGTTGTGGGTTCAATGAGGTAGGTTATATTTCTAATTGGATATGGACAAGAACAAATTATTAAGCCTATGATTTTAATAATCAGATCCTTATGTTATAATACAAAAAGATATTATTGAATTAAAGGAGAAAAACATGTCAAAAGAAAATAAATTAAAATACTATATTGAAACTTGGGGCTGTCAGATGAATGAAGAAGACTCAGAAAAATTATCTGGAATGCTTAAAAGGATTGGATATGAAAAAACTGAATTAAAAGAAGAAGCTTCTATTATTATATTTAATACTTGTTGTGTAAGAGAAAATGCTGAAAATAAAGTCTATGGTAATTTGGGATTACTAAGAAAGTTAAAAGAAAAAAATAAAGACTTAGTAATTGGTATTTGTGGATGTATGATGCAACAAAAAGGTATGGCAGATAATATCCTGAAAAGATTTCCATATGTTGATATTATTTTTGGTACACATAATTCATATAAATTTCCTGAATATTTGAATAAGGTAAAAACTGAAGGTGTACAAGTAAAAGAAATATTTGATAAGGAAACTGAAATTATCGAAGGTATTCCTGTTGATAGAGAAAGTTCAGTAAAGGCTTTTGTTACAATAATGTATGGATGTGACAATTACTGTACATATTGTGTAGTACCTTATGTTAGAGGTAGGGAAAGAAGTAGAAAACCAGAAGAAATAATTAAAGAGATAGAAGACTTAGTAAGTAAAGGATATAAAGAAATTACATTACTAGGACAAAATGTTAATTCTTATGGAAAAGGATTAGAAGAAAAAATTGATTTTGCTGGATTATTAAGATTAGTAAATAAAATAGATGGACTTGAAAGAATTAGATTTATGAGCTCTCATCCTAAGGACTTTACAGAAGATGTAATTAAGGCAATAAAAGAATGTCCTAAAGTTTGTGAACAAATACATTTACCAGTTCAAAGTGGTTCAACTAGTTTACTTAAGTCAATGAATAGAAAGTATTCAAAGGAAGAATATTTAAGTATAATTGAATTAATTAAAAAAGAAATACCAGGTTGTTCAATAACAACTGATATTATTGTAGGATTCCCAGGTGAAACTGATGAAGACTTTAATGAAACCTTAGATTTAGTAAAAAAAGTTAAATTTGATTCTGCATTTACTTTTATTTATTCAAGAAGAAATAATACTCCTGCAGATAAAATGGAAAATCAAATTGAGGATTCAGTAAAACATGAAAGATTTAATAAACTTGTAGAAGCAGTAAATAAAAATGTTATAGCAGGTAATAAAGCTTTTGAAGGTAAAACTGTAGAAGTATTAGTTGAAGGTATTAGCAAAAATGATGAAAGTAAGCTAATGGGTCGTACTAGGGATGGTAGACTTGTTAATTTTGAAGGAAATGAAGATCTTACTGGAAAATTAGTAAATATAAAAATTAAAAGAGCTCAACCTTTTTCATTAATTGGTGAAATAGAATAGATAAAAGGAGCAATACTTTTGTATTGACTCCTTTTTATTGATATAATTAAATATATAATTTTTATTAAGATGGTGAAAAAATGATTAAGCAAGGGTTACTAAATGGCTTTAATAAAAGCACCTTTGGTAATAATGAAAAAAAAGGTGAAAGAGTACTAAAAAATGATTTAGTTACTGATATAAGTTATGAAGAAGATAATGATGAAATAATTATAAAATCAATGGTTATTTCAGAAGAATTATATAGTCAATATAGCAATATAATTAGAATAAATAAAGAAACTAAAGAAGTAACAAAAACAAAATGTAATTGCAATGATTTTGAAAAGAAAAATAAGGAAAATTATTGTTGTAAACATTTAGTTGCAACTTTTTATAAATTTCTTGATATGATAGATGCAAATCCAAATATATTAAAAGAACTTGGAATTAATAATCCTAAAAAGGAATTAATAAAAGCCACAGAAAAAAATATACTAGATTATTTAGTAGGAAATAATGATTTAAAAGAAGAAATTAAATTTGAGATAATTATTAATAAAGATCAATGGAATCATAAAATATTTGCTGAATTTAAAATTGGATCAATTAATATGAATTCTAAAAAATTATACACATTAAAGGACATAGATAGCTTTCTAATTGCTATGTATAATAGAGTTTCTCTTCCTTTTGGTAAAGATTTTATTTTTGATATTAAAAAGCAAAAAGTATCTTCTAATGATAACCAATTAATTAAATTTATAGAGTTATTAAAGGAGATTGATGGTTCAACTTCTTATAGAAAGATTAACGAAAGGCTTGTTAAGGGTAAAACTATAACAATACCTAATGGATTATTAAGAAATTTTTTAAATATTGCAAGGAATTATAGAATATATTTAGGAAGTGGATTTTATTCAAAAGTAGTAGAAACAGAAATAATCAATGATAATTTACCTCTTCCTTTTAATTTGAAGGAAACATCAAATTTAATTAAATTAGAAATGGTAAATGGGGTACCAGAGGCATTAAACGAAAATATGGATGCATTTTTATATAATGGAAGTATATATTTGCCATCTTATGAGCAATTAGAAGTAATAAATCCGTATATTGAAGCCTTTACTCATGGTAATACAATTTTCTTTAGCAAAGATGAGGAAAATCGTGTTTTAACAGAGCTAATACCTTCTATGCAAAAAGTAAGTAATAATATTATGCTTTCACCTTCTTTAAAAAATAAAATTGTTATTGCACCTGTTAAATTTAAATTTTATTTTGACAAAGATAAAGATATTACATTAACTTTAAAAGTACAATATGATGTTTATGAATTTAATTATTTTGATACATTTAAAGAAAAAGTTATTTATAGAAATAAAGAAAAAGAAGATGAAGTAGTTTCTATTTTAAGAAATTTAGGATTTGGCATTATTAATAATCAATTTATATTTTTAAAAGACGATGATTATATTTTTCAATTTTTTAAAGTGGATATATTAAAATTGCATGATATAGGTGAAGTGTATTATTCAGAAAGATTTACAGGAATAAAATCTATATCAAAAAATAGTTTTAAAGGACAAATTAAAAAGGGAAGATATGATTATTTTGAGTTTAAATTTTCAGTAGATAATATTAGTAATGAGGAAATGGTATACATTTTACGTGCTTTTAGAAATAATAAAAAATATTTTAGACTTAAGTCAGGAGAATTTTTAGATTTAGAGGAAATTGAGCTAAAAAAACTTCTTAAGCTTGTTGATACCTTAGAGGATAATAATTTAAATGATGGAATTATTACGTTTAATCAAAATAAAGGTATGTATTTAGAAGACTATATTGAAGAGGAAGGCTTAAGATATATAAAAGGTAGAACAGGACTTAAATCTTTAAAAAAATCCTTGTCAAATTTAAAAAACAAGGAATTTATTATACCAGAAAAAATTAATAGTTATTTAAGAGCCTATCAAAAAGAAGGAGTTAAATGGATGTTATCCCTTAACTATTTAGGCTTTGGTGGAATACTTGGTGATGAAATGGGCCTTGGAAAGACTCTGCAAACAATAGCATTTTTGTCATCTATGCCTAATTCTCATACTATAGTTATAGCACCAACCTCTCTTATATATAATTGGGTTAAAGAGTTTAATACCTTTGCTCCTAATATAAAAGTTATTATTCTAAATGGAGATAAAGATGAAAGAAAGGCTAATATAAAATCCTATGAAAAATATGATGTATTGATTACAACCTACAATTTGCTAAGAAGAGATATAGAGGAATTTAAAGACATTAATTTTGATTATGTAATTTTAGATGAAGCGCAGAACATAAAAAATCCTTCCTCACTAAATGCAAAAGCTTGTAAAAGTTTAAAAGCTAAAAATCGTTTTGCACTAACTGGAACACCAATTGAAAATTCCTTAATGGAATTGTGGTCAATATTTGACTTTATAATGCCAGGCTACCTATATGATGAAAAAAGATTTACAACAAGATATTTTAGAAGACTAGATGAAGATGAATGCATAATTGAAGAATTAAATAAATTAATAAAACCTTTCATAATGAGGCGTTACAAAAAAAATGTAATAAAAGAACTTCCAAGTAAAATAGAAAAGAAGCTAATTGTTCCTATGACAGATGGGCAGAAAAAAGTTTATGAAAGTTATGCTAATTATGCTAAGGATATAATTAAGAAGAAAGTTAAAGATGAGGAATTTAAAAAAAGTAAAATTGAAATCTTATCTTACATAACAAAATTAAGGCAAATAGCTTTAGATCCCTCATTAGTTATGGATAATTACTCTGAAGGAAGTGGAAAGATAGAATCATTAATCGAAACATTAGAGCAAAGTATTGAACAAGGACATAAAATACTGTTATTTTCTCAATTTACTTCTGCTTTAAAGAATATAGCTAAAATATTAAAAGAGACTAAGATATCCTATTATTACTTAGATGGAGAAACCCCTTCAAAAAAGAGAATGGAATTAGTTGATAATTTTAATAATAATGATATTTCAGTATTTTTAATTTCTTTAAAAGCAGGAGGAACAGGTTTAAATTTAACTAGCGCAGATATTGTAATTCATTTTGATCCATGGTGGAATCCAGCGGTGGAAGACCAAGCAACAGATAGAGCCCATAGAATTGGACAAAAAAAAGTAGTTGAAGTTATAAAAATGATATCAGCAGGAACAGTAGAAGAAAAAATAATTTCACTACAAGAAGAAAAGAAAAATTTAATTGATAAAGTTGTTGGAGAAAAAAATGAGCTTGGCAATATTATGAATTCTTTAAAAGATGAAGATATACTAACACTTTTTTCAATAAAATAATGGAGGTAATAATGGATAATAAATATAGCTTTGGTAAAGGGTCTTTTAAAAGTATAAGTGAAGGAAATGAGCTTTCATGGATGATTGGTAATGGGATAGGAGGGTATTCAAATCATACTGTAGCTGGTGGTGGAGCTATGAGTTTTCATAGTTACTTAGTTGCATCATTAAATCCACCTGTTAGTAGATATTCAGTATTTACAAGGACACAAGAAGTAATAACTTTAGGTAATAGAACTTATGATTTAACATCTCAAGAATATATAAATTCTTCAAAAGATGGTCAAGAGTATCTAGAAAATTTCACTTTTGATACTGTACCAGAATACAATTATAGAGTGGAAGATTTAACTTTAAAGAAAACAATAGCCATGGAATACGGACATAATACTACTGTAGTATGCTACGAAATAGAGAATGGAATAGATGAAGGTGAAATAAGCATATTACCATTATTCAATTATAGAAATGCTGGAGAAGCTACAGAAAAAGCTGAGCTTAATTTTAAAGTAGAATTAAATAATGACACTAAAATCTTATCATTAATTCCTGAGAAAAATGAAGATATTAAAATAAATTTTTATACTTCAGAAGGGGAGTATTATGACAGAAAATTAATTCCTACAAGTATGGCAACTCCAAATTTTTTAATTGAGGAAAATCATTTCTATAAAATAGACAATAGAACTGGTTTTCTTGGAGTAGATAATCATTTTACTCCTTACGAAATTAAAATTAAAATAAAGCCTTTTGAAAAGAAGGTGTTTTACTTAAAATGCTCTATAGAAAACATTGATAATAAAAATGGTTTTGATATAGTTTCAGAATATAAGAATAGAATAAATGAAATTGTTAAAAATGCTGGATATAAGGATGAATTTATAAATAATTTAATTAAAGCTTCAGATCATTTTATAGTTAAAAGAAATAGTACTGGTTTAAAAACTATCCTGGCTGGATATCCATGGTTTACTGATTGGGGCAGAGACACAATGATAGCTTTTGAAGGATTAACATTAGTTCCTAAAAGATTTGAAGACGCAAGGGAAATATTAGAATCATTTTCAAAATATATTGAAGAGGGTCTTGTACCAAATTTATTTCCAGATAAAAATACCCCTCCTGAATACAACACTGTTGATGCATCCTTATGGTATTTTCAAGCAGTATATAAATATTTAAAATACACTGGCAGTGAAGAGGATTATGAATTTGTAAGAGAAAAAATATATGACAAATTAATAGAAATAATAGATGCATATAGTACCTCTACTAAATTCTCAATAGGAATGGACAAGGATTACTTAATACATGCTGGTAATGGATTAGATCAAGTTACTTGGATGGATGTAAGGGTTGGTGACTTAGTAGTTACACCTAGACATGGTAAGCCAGTTGAAATTAATGCTCTTTGGTACAATGCTTTATGTATTATGGAAGAGTTAAGTTTAAAATTCCATTGTGAGTCTAATAAATATAGTGACCTTAAGGAAAAGGTTAAAGAATCCTTTAATAAAAGATTTTGGAATGAAAGGACAAACTGTTTATATGATGTTATAGATGAAAATGATGATAAAATTAGGCCTAATATGCTATTTGCAGTATCTCTTCCTTTTTCAATATTAGATAAAGAAAAAGAAAAGTCAATTGTAAATGTGGCATATAAACATTTATATAATACTTATGGTATGAGGAGCTTATCTTTTATGGATGAGAACTATAAAGGAAAATATATTGGTAAATTAATTAACAGGGATTTAGCTTATCATATGGGAACTACCTGGGCCTTCTTAATAGGACCTTTTATTACCTCTTACTGTAAGGTAAATGATTATTCTAAAGAATCCTTAGAAAAAGCAGAAAAAATCTGCCTGTTATTTGAAGATCATATGAAAGATGGATGCATTAATGGAATTGCTGAAATATTTGATGGTGACTTTCCATCAACAAGTAGAGGATGCTATACTCAGGCTTGGAGTGTTGCAGAAGTACTTAGAGCATATGTTGACATAAAGAACCACCAATAGATCTATCTTTTACTTTTCATCTAGTATATTATTTCCTTTACTAAATAGATAATAGAGAATTAAGAAGAACTAAGAATTATGGAAATTTCTTGGACAAGCCTCGAAATATAAAATTATTAATATTTCAGTTATTAGTTACCCTAAAATGTAATTAAAGAAATCTGTGATTTTTATCCTTATCACTTAGTTCTTCTCTATAATCTAACTAACTACAAACCGGGATCTAGTTCAAAAGTTACTGCCATTCCAGCCCCAAGTGTCAACTTCTTCAAATTTTACATAGATTGATTTGGGAGGGATATTTAGTTTTTCATTGTATAAATTACAAATATCAAAAGTAACTTTTTTTAAGAAATCCTCATTTACACTACCAAAGAGCTTTACTTCTATAAAAGCTCCAAAATCTAGTTTTTCACCTCTAAAATATAAAGGATAATTATCATTAAAGCCTATCATAAGAAAATTTTCAGACTTACCTGGAATATTATTTATAATTTTACCTAATTCATTTTTAAGTAATTCTTTATCATTATCTGAAAGATTAACGGTAACTTTAGAATCAATATAAGGCATAATTCCACCTTCAAAATATTACTTATTACTATAATATATTAAATTTTGAAAAATTATGTGAAAAAAATGATATAATTATGATGGGAGGGAAAATTATGTCTGGTGAAATTCAATTATTAATAGATAGTATTAAGAATGTATATGGTAATGAAATATGTAATTGGGCCGTATCTGGCTGTAAATTTGATAATAATGAAGAAGAAAACATAAAAGAATTATTAAATAAAATTTCTGACATGTGTGGAGATGAATCCCTAGACAAGGTATTGAAAATTAGAGGAAGACAATGTATTTCCTTAGATTTATTAGGAAAAGTTAAAGTATTACAAGAAAAAAGTAATGATGTTTATGACTTTATAGAGAACCTTAATAAGGAAGGAATACCTGGTGGAGAAATAAAAATAAAAGATAATAAAATAATTATTACATATCCAGAATGTTTGTGTGAACATGCAAAAAAATGAAATTATTAAATGTAGATTATTGTAATTCTACAGTAGGATATTTAGAAAAATTATTTGAATATATGTTTCAACACGAAATGAAAGTTGAAATAATACAAACAGCATTAAGAGAAGGTGAAAATTGTACTTTTAATATATCATTAATTAACAATTAAATATTGAAGAAAATACTAGTTAAGGTGTATAATAAGAAAAAAAGTATAATAAAGAAAAAGTAGGAGATGTTACTATGGAAAAGACAGAAAGTATCAATTGGGAAGAGCTTGGCTTTAATTACATAAAAACAGATTTCCGTTATCAATCTTATTGGAAAGATGGTAAATGGGATGATGGTGTTTTAACTAAGGATAATATGATTAAAGTCAGTGAGGCATCAACAGCTTTCCATTATGGACAAGAATGTTTTGAAGGACTTAAAGCATATAGAAGAAAAGATGGTAAAATACAATTATTTAGAGTAGACAGAAATGCTAGTAGAATGAATTCTTCTTGTAGAAAATTAATGATGCCAGAATTTCCAGAAGAAAGATTCATAAAAGCTTGTGAAGAAGTTGTAAAGGCTAATGAAAGATTTATACCTCCATATGGAACAGGTGGATCATTATATTTAAGACCTTTTATGATAGGAACAGGGGATAATATTGGAGTTGGACCTGCACCTGAATATTTATTTAGTATTTTTTGTGTTCCTGTTGGAGCATATTTTAAAGGTGGAATGTCACCAGTAAACTTCAAAATTGCTGATTGTGATAGAGCAGCACCTCTTGGAACTGGTAAACAAAAAGTTGGTGGAAACTATGCAGCTTCAATATTAGCTCATGAACAAGCTAAAGCTGAAGGATTTGCAGACTGCGTATACCTAGATCCAGCAACACATACAAAAATTGAAGAAGTAGGATCAGCAAACTTTTTTGGAATTACAAAAGATAATAAGTTTGTTACACCTTTATCACCATCAATATTACCAAGTATAACAAAGTATTCATTACTTGAACTTGCTAGAGATTACTTGCACATGGAAGTTGTTGAAGGGGATGTATATATTGATAATCTAGATATTTTTGCTGAGGCAGGTGCTTGTGGTACTGCTGCAGTTATATCACCTATTGGTGGAATTCAATATAATGGTAAGCTTCATGTATTTTATAGTGAAACAGAAGTTGGTCCTGTAACAAAGAAACTTTATGATTTATTAACATCAATTCAAGTTGGAGATGCTGAAGGACCAGAAGGTTGGGTTCATATAATTGAATAATATTATTTAAGGATTTATACAATATAATGTATAAATCCTTTTTTGAATTTACGAAATTACCTGTTATGAGGTAATTTCTTATTTTAATATATTACTATCATTAATTACTTTTATTGCTTCATTTATTTCATTAACAGGTAATACTAAAGCAAATCTTACATAGCCTTCTCCAAGTGATCCAAAAGCATTTCCAGGTGTGCAAATTACACCGGTCTTATCCATTAATTCCATAACAAAGCTAGTGGAATCTTTGAATTTGTCAGGAATTGGTGCCCAAGTAAACATTGTACCTTTTGAATCAGGAACATTCCATCCTATAGATCTTAATCCTGAACATAAGGCATTTCTTCTTTTTTCATACTCTTTTCTTTGTAATTCAACTCCCTCTTGAGGACCATTTAATGCAGCTATTGCAGCTCTTTGGATTGGTGTAAAAATACCATAATCTATTTGAGATCTAAGAGTTTTGAATTTTGATATTATCTCTTTATTACCTAATAAAAAAGATACTCTTGCTCCTGTTATATTATAGGATTTTGATAAAGAATAAAATTCAACACCTACATCCTTAGCTCCTTCATAGGATAAAAATGAACCACCATAATTATTATCGTAAACAATGTCTGAGTAAGCATTATCATGGACAATAATAATATTATGTTTATTAGCAAAATCTATTAATTCTTTATAGAAACTTGGTGGAGCTATTGCGCAAACAGGGTTTGCAGGATAAGATACCACCATGAATTTAGTTTTTTCTAGAGTTTCTAAAGGAATAGATTTTAAATCCGGAAGATAATTATTTTCTGGAAGAAGATTATAATATTCAATTATAGCTCCTGATAAGAAAGGCCCAATATCAAAAATAGGGTAGCCTGGGTTTGGTACCAAAACAATATCACCTTTATTAATTAAAGACATTCCAATATGAGTTAATCCTTCCTGTGAACCATTAACTGACATTATTTCGTCTTTGGCTAAATTTACATTAAATCTATTTTTATAATGGTTAGAAACTGCTTCTAACAATTCATCTAAATCTCCTAAAGAGTATTTCCAGTTCTCAGGATTTGATGCTGATTCTAAAAGAGCATTAATTACATGATTCTCTGGTTTAAAATCAGGTGTACCGACAGATAAATTATATACTTTTTTCCCATTACGTAATAATTCATTTTTCTTCTTATTTAGAATATTAAAAATACCTTCATTAAAGTATTCAAGATTTTTTGAAAATTCCAATTTCATTTGTGTGCCCCCTTAATTGATAATATACCACTATATTATAACATTTTTGCTATAAAAATAAATATGAGCTAGAATTGAGAAAAATTCTCAAAACCATTGACAATAAAAGAGGCTAAACGTATAATGTACTATATAATGATAATCAATATCAATAAATGGAGATGATTTTATGGCCTTATCAATGGCAAATGTAGGAGAAATTAAAACAATTAAAGCACTTAAAGCAAAGGATGAAGTTAAAAGACATTTAATGAATTTAGGATTTATTGTTGGAGAAAAAGTAGAAGTGATTTCTGATAATCCAAGTGGTTTAATCCTTTTAGTAAAAAATACTAAAGTAGCTTTAAATAAAGCTATGGCAAATAAAATATTAGTTCAATAGGAGGTTAAAATGAGTACTTTAAAGGATTTAAAGCCAGGAGAAAAGGGTATAATTAAAAGCTTAGGAGAAAAGGGTCCTGCAAGAAGAAGATTAATGGATATGGGATTAACACCAGGAATAGAGTTAGAAGTTGTTAAAGTAGCACCGTTAGGTGATCCAATTGAGGTTAATATTAGAGGCTACGAGCTTAGCTTAAGAAAAGATGAAGCTAATCAAATTACGTTAAGATAATATTAAGGGGGAAAAAAATGAATTATAAAGTTGCACTTGCAGGAAATCCAAACTGCGGTAAAACCACTCTTTTTAATGAAATTACGGGTTCGAAACAACATGTAGGTAATTGGCCAGGAGTTACTGTAGAAAAAAAAGAAGGTTTTTATAAAAAAAATAAAGAATTACAAATAATTGATTTACCAGGTATTTATTCGTTATCTCCATATTCAGCTGAGGAGATTGTTGCTAGAAATTATATTATAAATGAAAAGCCTGATGTAGTATTAAATATTGTTGATGGAACAAATATAGAAAGAAATTTATATTTATCACTTCAAATAATAGAAACGGGTATTCCAGTAGTAATTGCTGTAAATATGATGGACGAAGTTGAAAGCAGCGGAACAAAAATAAAACTTCAAGAACTTTCTAAAGAGTTAGGAGTTCAAATATTTCCAATAGTAGCTAGATCTAATAAGGGAATTACTGATTTAATGGAAGGTGTAAGTAATCTTGCAAAAAATAAAAAAGCTACAAAGAAACTAGATATTTTTTCTAATGAGGTAACAAATTTTATTAATGAAATAGAAGATGTACTTGAAGAGGATAATGAAGATATAAAGTATTGGAAGAGTATAAAGCTTTTAGAACAAGATGAAATTTTATATAAATCTTTAATAGACAATGAAAAATATAAAATAGATAACATAGTCAACAAAGCTGATAAAGAATTTGAAGGAGATTCTGAAGCAAGAGTTGCTGATGAGAGATACAAATATATATCTAGGATTATTTCGAATACAGTAACAAAAACAAAGTCTATTAATGGTAAGAGACAAGAAACAAGGTCAGATAAAATTGATAAAATACTTACTAATAGATTTCTTGCCATACCAATTTTTCTTGTTATTATGTATCTTTTATTTGCCATAACCTTTAATGAAGGTATATTAGGCATAGGTGTTAAGTTACAAACAATAGTAACAGACTTCTGGGATGGACCATTAACAGAGGCAATAATGGGTGCCTTAGAAAATTTAGGAGCTAGTGAATGGGCGTTATCTTTAGTTGGCGATGGAATACTTGCTGGTGTTGGTGGGGTGGTATCTTTTCTACCACAAATATTAATTCTATTTTTATTAATGTCATTTTTAGAAGATAGTGGATATATGTCAAGAATAGCTTTTGTTATGGACAAGTTATTCAGAAAGTTTGGTTTATCAGGAAAATCCTTTATTCCTCTATTAATGGGCTTCGGATGTTCAGTACCTGCTCTTATGGCATCAAGAACTTTAGAAAGTGAAAAAGATAGAAAACTAACAATGATGATTACACCATTTATGTCCTGTGGTGCAAAATTACCAATATACCTAATGTTTGCAGCTACATTATTCCCTGAATATAATCAAACTATTATTGTTTATTCAATATATATGTTAGGTTTAGTAGTTGCAGTTATTTCTGCATTATTGCTAAATAAGTTTTTATTTAAAGGAACAGCTTCAAATTTCATAATGGAATTACCACAATATAGGATACCAACATTAAAAAGCGTATTAATACATGCTTTAGAGAAAGTAAAGGGTTTTGCAATAAAAGCTGGAACTGTAATATTAGCTTCTACAATATTAATTTGGTTTTTATCAAGCTTTAATTTTCAAGGACCTGCTGAAATGGAAGATAGTATCCTTGCATCAATAGGTAGAGGTATACAATGGATATTTGCTCCTTTAGGCTTTGGAAATTGGCAGGCTTCTGTTGGAGTAGTTACAGGATGGATTGCAAAAGAAAACATTGTTTCAACTTTTGGAGTTTTATTTGGTTCAGGGGATGCATTAATTGAGGCTGCTAGCGAAGGGGCTGGTGCACTTCCGGGAGTTGCTACAATATTTACTCAAGCATCTGCATTTGCATATATGGCATTTAACTTATTATGTATGCCATGTTTTGCAGCAGTTGGTGCTCTAAAAAAAGAAATGGGCTCTATAAAGTGGACAGGAATTACAATAGTCTTTCAAATGATTTGTGCTTGGATAGTTTCATTTATTGTATATCACGTTACTTCGTTTATTTTCTAAGGAGGTAAATAAAATGATAAATTATGTTATTGGTGCTTTAGCTATAATAATTGTAGCTTCAGTAATTATTAATTCTTTTAGACAAAATAAAAAAGGTAAAAGTTCTTGTGGATGTGGTTGCTCAAGTTGTGCTTCTAAAAATCGCTGTCATAGTAAATAATAATAAGAAATAAATATATTACCCCTATAATAATTAATTTATATTAAGTATTTTAATAAATTAATATTATAGGGTTTTTTGATGTGAAAAATTAGCTAAAGCATATGGTATAATTTTCAATTAAATATATACTATTACAAAAAAAATGATACAATTATATTAAAACCATATAAAATGAACAAAATGAGGAAAAAAATGAAAATAATTAATATATAGATTTATATTATATGAAGAAAGAAGGCCATTATGATTGCAATTTTGAAAAAAGGAAAATATGTTTGTATTATTTTTAT
>JAAYPK010000107.1 GCA_012519845.1 Clostridiales bacterium | reverse complement strand
ATACCTTACTTTAAATAATTAAAAAATCAAGAAAAACAGGATAAAAATTTAATCTATCACTCTATTAACCAACTCTTTATTTATTATTTCTTCATTATTAATAACTTCTTCTTTGAACTTAATATTATCTTTTTCACATAAATACCAGTTATAAGCTTCTTTTAATCCTAAAAGAAAATCTGTTTCCTCTGGATATATTTTTTTTATTTTACTTACATCTAAAACATTGTCATAGTCATGGAAAGGGAAAAAATCTCTTTCACTATATCCATGCTTTTTATAGTCATACTTAATAATTACAGGTTCTATAGACGCAACCTTTGAGCAAGCTATAATCCACTCTTCAAAAGTTACAAACTCTCTATTTCCTACATTAAATATTTCTGTTTTTAAATTATCATCTCTAATAATTTTCACTATAATATTAGCTAAATCTTTAGCATATATAAATTGTATTTTACTATTAGTATTTGGAATTAATATTGGTTTGTTATTTAACAAATGATCAAAAATAAAACTTTCTCTTTGAACATAATTATTTTCTCCATATACATAAGGTGGTCTTAAGATAATTACATCTATATTTTTCTTTTTAGAAAAAGATAAGTAACAATTCTCAGCTTCAATTTTATTAGTCCCATATTCTCCCCAATAAGCATTTTCCCTTAGATTATCAGTTTCAGCATAAGGTATTGATAAATTATCTACATCATAAACAGCACTAGAACTAATAAATATAATCTTCTTTAATTTTGAAGAATCTATTGATTCACATAATATTTCACTTTGCTTTTTATTTAATCCTGATACATCAATAACATAATTGAATTCTTTCCCTAATAATGTGCTTTTCATTTCTTCAACATTATTCCTGTTACAAATCAATTGATTAATATTGTCTAATAGACAAGATCCTCTGTTAAGAACTGTTACATCATATTTATTGGACAACAATACCTCTACAATCTTTTTTCCTATAAAATAGCTTCCACCTAAAACCAAAACCTTTTCCATATACACATCCCCTATAATATTTATTTTTAGATAATTATAACATTATTTGTGGATATTGTGTATACTTATCATCTATATAATGTATACTATATATCAATATTTTTATTAAGTATATTCTATTTCCATCAATAAATATAAGAATTTTGGAAGTTTTTTACTTATCTATTAGTTCTTCTCTAACCTTCTACATACCCTTCTCTTAAAATCTTAATTTCATTTTCATATCCATCTAATTCATTTGGAGTTTCTAAATAAAATGGTAGATTTCTAAGCTTTGGATGATTAATAATCCTAAGAATAGCCTCTAATCCAAGGCTTCCTTCTCCTATTTTTTCATGTCTATCTTTATGACTTTCAAAAGGATTTTTACTATCATTTAAATGTATAGCCTTTAATCTATCAATACCTATTATTCTATCAAATTCCTCTAAAACTCCATCCAAATCATTTACTATATCATAGCCTGCATCATATACGTGACAAGTATCTAAACATACCCCCATTTTTACCTTTAGATTAACTCCTTGAATAATTTCATTTATTTCTTCAAAGGATCTTCCAACCTCAGTTCCTTTTCCAGCCATAGTTTCAAGTAAAACTGTAGTTGTTTGTTCCTTAGTTAATACTTCATTTAATTGATTCACTATTAATTTTATTCCAACATCAACGCCTTGACCTACATGACTTCCTGGGTGAAAATTATAATAATTGTTTGGAGTATACTCCATTCTTTTAAGATCATCTTTCATAACCTCTAAAGCAAATTCTCTTGTTCTTTCATCTTTTGAGCAAGGATTTAATGTGTAGGGTGCATGAGCTAATATTTTAGCAAAGTTATGTTCTTTAATTATTCTCATTAATTCTTCTGCATCCTCAGGGTTAATATCCTTGGCTTTACCTCCTCTTGGATTCCTTGTGAAAAACTGAAAGGTATTTCCTCCTATTTCTAGGGCTTGTATTCCCATAGCCTTATAACCTTTGGTTGATGATAAATGACATCCTATATTTAACATATTTAAATTCTCCTTTTATATTAGTTTTCCTATTACATATTAATTATTGTATCACTATATTTATTATTAACAAAGGTTTTTAGCTAATAAGTATTATTAATAATAATAATCATTAAAATTATAAGGACCTTCTACAATAATAATTATCGTAGAAGGTCCCAAAGCTATACTCCTCTTGTTCCTTGTTTTAAATACTTAAAGAAGCTATCAGTTTCATGAGTAATCCAGAAATATTCCATTATATTTGTTACGCCGTTAATTTTAACTGCATTTCTATTTAAAGCATAAGCTGCTTTCCAAGTAATCCAAGATTTTTCTTTTCCAACATGGTTTGCTATTGCTTCATTTGTAGCTGGAAATCCGATTTTTTGTCCATAATGAGTACCTAAAGATGATACGCAATCTCCATTTATATAGTAGCTTATTAATTTGTTTTTATTATTTAACTTCTTTAATTCATTAATGACACTTTTGTTTTTGTTATATAAGAATGATAATACTTTATTAAAGTTAATACCCATACCATTAAAGTATGATACTTTTGCTATATTTACCTTTGGACGTTTGCTACTCATTTCTGCTGCAACAAATTGTGTTAAATAGCCTCCTAAAGAATGTCCTGTTATATAAATATTGCAATCTGGATATTTATCAGCTATTTTTACTGCTAATTTTTTTGCATTTGCTTCTTCTGAATGGGTGTTTAATAATCCATATCCTACAATATTTTGATACCATTCATCAAAACCATCATTAGTACCTCTAATAGCTATTACTACATTTTTATCATTTTTATAAGTTGTTGCTGTAAAATATGCATTATCAGATATTTTTTCATTAGTATAATCAACAATCTTCCATCTATTTTTAACTTCATTTGCAGATGCAAAATTTAAGAAATAGAATTTTTCACCTAGTTCTGTGCTAGTCCCTTTTATGCTCTTATAAAAATCACCATCTGAAGTGTTGTATTTTTCATAAGTTAAGGCTGCAAACATTGCTAAATCTCTATCACATACATCCCATACTAAAGGATTCTTATCATTTTTATCAACTAATCCATCGCCATCACTATCTTTTATTGTAGGGTTTGATATTTCCTTTATGTAAGCCTTTCCTTTTGAATTAATTGCTATTTTTATTTCATTTCCATTCTTTAAACCATCACCATCATAGTCAGCATTTTTAGCAAAATTAACACCTTTATATTTTTTAGAACCATTTCCTAAAGTTATAGTTCCTTTATATATTTGGTCAGTGTAATAATCTGAAATTCCATCACTATTTGAATCTACAGTTTTGTTTACTGGTGCTGCACTATAAAAAGATAAATAAGTTCTTGCATTTATAGGATTTTCTACTTTGCTATCAAAAGCTTTTTCAAATTCTACTTTATTTAAAAGAATATACTTTTTAGCATCATTAAGTGTTCCGTATACAACATTATCTTTTATGTTTTGATTATCTAATGGAACTAAATTTTTAGTTTCTTCATTATAATAATAAATTGTTGGAACAAAATTATCATTTATAGTTAAATCACTATTCTTAATTTCAAAAGCTATTTCTGCACCATTAGTACTTTCTAATGAATTAACTTCATAACCATTATCTATATATCCAGGTATGCTTCCAGAGAAAATACTGTCATCATTACTGATTTTCAAAATGCTAATTGTATTTATTTTTGAACCTTGTAAATCAATTTTTATTGAAGGATTTACTACTTCACTTTCATTTTCATTATCAGTTGTTTTTGTAACACTATAAACTTCTTCTCCATCATTAATTCCATTACCATTTGAATCTGCAATTAATGGATTTGTTCCTAAAACCTTGACTTCATCATAATCTAATATACCATCATTATCACTATCTTCATTGTTAAGGCTTGTTCCTAATTTATATTCTTCATAATCAGTTAATCCATCACCATCAGTATCAGCTGAAAAAGGATTTCCACTATATTTAAGTTCTTCTATATTTGTTAATCCATCATTATCCTTATCTTCATCTGAATCAAAAGATAAAGGATCTGTTCCTAAAACTATTGCTTCATCATAATCTGATATTCCATCATTATCACTATCAGCATTGTTAGGTAATGTTCCCATTAATATTTCCAAATCATCTGCTAAACCATCATTATCTCCGTCTTTTGTCATATCTATTTTATCATAATCAATTTCAGTTAATTCTAAATTCCATTTTTGATTATCTCCATTAACATCATCCCATATTTGAAGCTTTGCACCATTCTCAGCAGATATGCCAACTATATCTAAAACTTTTTTACTTTGTTTTGATTTTATTTTGTAATAACCATCATTATCTTTTTCTAAATACCAAAGCTGATTATCCCCTTCTAAATAATCTCCTTCTTCTACTAAAGCTCCATTAAATGTTGAGCCATCCTTTACTTGTAATACCTTATTAGTATTTTTGTTTACTAGTTTATAAAATTCTAATGAAACCTTTTCTAATACCCATCTTTCGTTTAAATCATTAGTTTTTTCACTTTGAATAACATTTCCATTATCAACTTTGATAGCTTTATTGCTTCTTTTAGATGTTATTAAATAAGTTTGTCCACTTAATATATTTTTATCAATTTCCACTTCTGTAAGCTTCCATTTTTGATTGTCACCATCTACATCTGACCATAATTGTATTTTTGCGCCATTTTCATTGGATACTCCAGATATATCTAAACATTTTTCACTTTGTTTTGATTTTATTTTGTAGTATCCATCCTTATCTTTTTCAAAGTACCATAATTGATTATCCTTTCCAGTATAATCCCATTGATGAATTGAAGCTCCATCATAAGTAGCAGCATCTTTTACATCTAACACCTTTCCTGAATAATTATTTATTATTTTGAAATAATTATCAGTAACAAATTCAATTTTCCATCTTTCATTAAGTCTATTAGTAGATTCCCATTGTTGAACTTGTCCACCATTATCTAAAGAGCTATTAGATACCTCAATAGATTTTCCGTTTCTCTTAGAAGATATAATATAGCTTTTACCACTAATAATTTCTTCATCTTCCTCATGCCTTATTTTTGTTTCTTCTTGTTCATATGCCATTAATCTTACTGGATTTAAGGTAAAAGTAAAGAAAAATAGTAAGATACATGACAGTATTTTTTTTAAATTTCTCATTTGTCTTTTTCCCCCTTATTGTATTGTTTTTCACAAAATAGTATACATTTTACATAATTTCTTGTCTATCGTTTTATGTACAAAAAAAAGTTAATAATGTGTAAATATTTCAAAAATAAATGCCCCCTACTTACTTCATAGGGGGCATTCATTATAACAACTCTAACTTTTTATTTTATGCATTTTTCTTTTTTCTATTTAAATAAACAACAGCTCCACCAGCCATTATTGTTATAATAACAAGTGTAAATAGCTGATTATTATCTCCAGTTTTAGTTTTGCTTCCATCTGTAGAAGTTTCAGCATTCACGTCTTGAGCTCCTAGAACACCTTCTTCTGAAGCTTGTTCATTATCAGCTGGTTTATTATCTTCATTCTCTGCTGGAAGATTTTCTGCCTTAACTTCTCTCTTAATAGTAACTGTATCATATAAATATTTATCTGTTGTTATTTCATCTTTATCTGTATCATATTTAAGCATGTATGTTTTAGTTGTAATTTCTGAATTTGATACTTCAAAGACAGTATATACTTGTTCCTTCTTCACATTACTTTGATCATTTGTTGAATTTTTATCTAAGAAAGAATAATTTGGTGTTAATGGATCTCCTTCTTGAACTGTATAATCCTTTTGAGAATACCACTTTAATCCACCTGCATGTCCTCCAACCATATATAAAGGTGCGTTAGATTGTTTATTATAAGTTCCATCTTCATTTTTTGTTAAATTAGCATTAGCTCCATCCTTTGTAACAAATCCTCTTGAATATACATGGTCATGACCTTGTAATACAACATCAACATCTAAATCTGCTAACACAGGACCAAAGAATTTTCTTGCTGCTATAACATCATTATCAACTATATGAGATGCTCCAGTATAAATTGATTTATGGAAACCTACAATTGTCCATTGTCCATTTTCTTTTGCTTCTTTTACTTCTTTTTCAAGAAATGCCTTTTGTTCATCATAATTCTTTAATTCAAGATTTAACATAATGAATTTTGCCATTCCATAGTCATAAGCATAAACAACATCTCCTGCCATGCTAGGTGCTGTAATATGTCCTGTTAATGATGATGCATCGTGATTTCCTTGAACTACTGAAATTAAATTATTTCTAAATAAATCACTTCCTGCAGTTTTAAATTTACCATTATTCTTAAAAAGATTCATCCATTGATTTTCATCTGCTGAATTATTTGTTATATCTCCTGCAAAATATACAAATCCTAAATTACCAATGTTATTTACTTCATTAAAAGTAGCCCCTAAAGCCTTAGCATCAACATCATTATTTACTTGAGTATCTGCTAAATAAACAAACTTAAAAGGTTCTTTACTATTTTTTGCTGGTACAGTAGTAAATGATCCTTTTACAGCATTATCTCCAGTTCCTATTGAATATTCATATTTTGTTCCTGGTTCTAAACCAGTTAATTCTACTTTATGAAAATACTTTTGACAAGAATACTTATATTCACTTTCTCCTGTAAACTCCTTTAATGCAATATCTGATACCTTATTTACAATTACTTTTGTATCTGCTTTTGTTAAAGTAGTATAAGTTAAATTTACATTAGTTCCATCTGCCCCTATATGCGCATTAACTTGTTCTGCTACCATTTTTAATGGATCTTTATCATCCATTGGTTGTGGAATAGTTAAATCTTCATTTTTCTTAATTACTGCATATTTAGTTCCTTCTTTTTCAACTGCAACATATTCTCTTCCATCTGTAATGTCATTTATATCTAATGATTGTTCTCCTTTACCGCCATCATTAAATATAATATTCGTAACATCTTTAGGAATATTTATTTTGTAAATATTCTCTCTATCAATATCTGTTGCTTTCTCCATACTTATTCCTGGCCAGTCAACCTTTGTGCTTCCTCCCCAGTAATAAATAGAAACTGATTCCCATTTAGTATTACTATTATCATAATATATAGTTTGAGTTTCTTCTGCGTTAGCTTCTACCTTAAAAAAAGGTAAAATCATAAATAAAGTCATAAATAAAGCCATAATGCTTTTTAATATGCTTTTCTGTTTTTTATTCATATTATCCCTCCTTATTCATATTGAATTATACAGAGGAATTGTTAAATAAATTGTGAATAATGTTACTTAAAAGTTAATAAAATGTTAAGTGCAAGTTATAAAAAAGTGAAATGATAACTGTTTTGTAATACCACTTAATAGATTCTAAGTGATCACAAAACTTTATCATCTCACCTCTAATTAAATACTTTTTTTAATTAAGCTATTTTTATATTTTTCTTTATTCTCATACATTTTCTTGTCTGCCTCATTAACTAAAGTTTCCATCTTAATAATTTCATTAGGTTCTTTTATGGCATATCCATAAGCTGTAGAGAGTTTAATTTTAAAGTTCTTCTTGTTATGAATTTTTATAAGATTTTCTACTTGCATAATAATATTATTAATCTGATCATCTGTTGCATTTTTTAATATTCCAGTAAACTCATCTCCACCTATTCTACTAATAAACCCAGTTCTTCCAACAGTATTAGCTAATATTTTACTGAAACTTATTAATAATGAATCTCCAACAGAGTGGCCATATGCATCATTAACATGTTTGAAGTCATTTAAGTCGAAGCAAATTACTACTACTCTATCTTTACTATTATTCTCAAGTTTTTTTATTACTTCATTATATTTATCTCTATTATATAATTTTGTAAGCCCATCTTTATAAGATTTTCTTTCATTACTAATCCAATTATAAAGAATAATAGTAATACCCAGCATTAAGAAAACAAGGGCTATTATATTTAAAACTTGTGATTCTAAGTATGTATTAGATTGCTCAAGTACTTCCTTTTCTGGCATTGCAATAATTACCTTCCATCCATTTATATCTATATTCTTGTAACTTGCACAATACCTTACATTATCTAATTTAATGAACCCAACTCCAGAACTTCCATTTCCTTTAAGTAAAGAAATATCATAGGCATCTCCACCATCACTACAAACATTGTAAAAATTAACTTTGCTATGAACTAGTTGCATATCCTTAGCAGCAACATATTCACCATTTTTGTTTATAACAATACCAAAGCCATTTTCCGCCCAATACAAATTCTTCTATTTTTTTATTAATTTCAGTTAAATTTACTGCACCACAAATAGATCCCAGTTTATTTCCATCTTTATCAGTAATACTATAGGTCATAGTTACTATAGATCTATTTTGAGTATACTCCATAAAGGGTTCAGAAATATATTTTTCATTGCTTAATACTAACTTTGAAAATTCTTCTGAAGATTGATTCTTAATTACATTAGTTTCTACATAATAACCAATTCCTTCATTATCCATTATAAATATATGCTCAAAGCCTAAACGTTTAGATTTCCCCAATAAATAATTTCTTTGTGTATTCCAATTCATTGAATACACTTCTGGCTGAAGAGCTAAAAACTTTAAATTTTCAAATTTATTATCAAAGAAGCTATTAATTGCTTCAATTCTTTCATCTGTTCTATTACTTAGATTACCCTCATATATTTCAATTACTCTGTCTTTCATATTTTTATAAGTAATAAAAGACATAGATATAGTGATAATAACTACAACAATTGTTAAGAAAATAATAATTCTATCTATTACCCCAAGAGAGGCTGTTTCTCTTTTGAATTGATTTTTCATGTTATACCACCTTTTTCATGAATTGTATAAATGCTTCACTTAATTAATTATAACATTTATTATACCCTATAAATATTAATTTTCTATGTATATATAGGTATAAAAAAGACAGATATTACCATTAGCAATATCTGTCTTTGTCTTTAATTATGATTTCTATTTAATTTATTATAATTATTTATATTCTCTTTTCTTATCTCCTTTAATGCTTTTTTAGAACCTCTTTTTATATCTTTTTCTCTTTTTCTTTCCTTGAAACTTACAAAAAGTTGATCTAAATTATAATCTTCTGGATAAAGCTCCTTAGCTGATATTTCAAGTTTAATCCTTTTATAATTAACCTTAATAAACTTATTATCTACCAATACAACCAGATTATTTTCCTTATCAATACCCTCATAAATAATTCCCATTTTATTATTATCTAATAAAAGCACCTTATCTCCCTTTTCATAATTGTATATAGGTTGAAAATTATTATGATCCTTTTCTTTAACTATTTTGCTTTCCTTTAGAACTTCATAATTATAATCCTTATAGTATAAATAATCCTTAGTCCTATTAATAATATTATCGCTAATACCCATTTTCTTTGCTATATATAAAGCATTACTATTTCCAATTTTACCTATAGTAAGTTTATATAAAGGTTCTAAGGTATCCAATTCAAATTCCATTGCTGCGTTTTCAAAATCAGGATGAGTAAAAGAATAATTTTTAATTTCACCATAATGTGTTGAAGCTACTGTTATACATCCCTTGTGGTAAACCTCTTCTAGAATTGATATTGCAAAAGCTGCTCCTTCATTTGGCTCTGTTCCACTTCCAATTTCATCAAATAATAAAAGAGTGCTTTTATTACATTCTCTTAATATTTCACTTAAATTCTTAACATGTGATGAAAAGGTACTTAATGCATTACTAACACTTTGATCATCCCCTATGTCCACAAAGATTTTCTTAAATACAGCCATTTCACTATTTTCATTACATTTAATGTGAAATCCACTTTGTATAGCTAAAGTTAATAACCCTATAGTTTTTAAAACAACAGTTTTTCCTCCTGCATTTGGTCCAGTAATTATTAAGCTTCTATAATTTTTTCCTATTTCAAAATCCAGTGGAACAGCCTTACTTATTAGAGGATAATAAGCTCTTTTTAAATTAATATAACCAATTTCATTAAGTTTAGGCTTAACTCCCCCTATTTTTTTGCTATACTTTGCTTTAGCCATTATCATATCGTATTCTGCAATAACTTCTAAATTCATTTTTACTTCCTTAATGGAACTATAAATCATTTCTGAAATAATTGATAATATTTTATATTCCTCAACACTTTCTTCTGCTTTTAATATATTAAGCTCTGAAGTATACTTAGAAATAGAATATGGCTCAATAAATACAGTGTTACCTTTTGAAGAAGCTTCAACAATAGTTCCTTCAACCTTATTTTTAAAAGCAGATTTTACTGGTATTGTAAATTTACCTTGTCTTTCACTTACAAAATTCTCTTGTAGGCACTCTCTTGTTTCAGGGTTCTTTATCATTTTATTTAATTTTTCTTTTATTCTTCCTTCGCATATATCTATTTTATTTCTTTTTTTCTTTAACTCTTTACTAGCGTTAGAACTTACCCTATTTCCTATAATGGACAAGTTAATTTCATCTTGTATAAAATCCAATTCAGATATATTATCACTATAAGCTGTTAAAGTTTTTGCATAGCCATCCTTATCTTTCAAAAATAGTTTAATTTTTTTACAGCCTCTTAAAAAATCTCCTACAGTTTGCAATTCTGACGGTTCTAATATTCCGCCTTTCTCTATTTTATTAATCATTGGATTAATATTAAACACACCTTCAAGAGGTATATGATAATCAGCATCTAGTAATCTTCTTCCTTCTGAAGTTTCTTCTAATCTTCTCTCTACCTGTTTTAAATCTGTACTTGGATTTATCTTATCTATAAGCTCCTTCCCAAGACTACTTATACAATAAGATTTTACTACTTCTTTTAATTCAGTATAATTCAATTTCTCAAAAGTTTTATTATTCATTCTTCTTTCACACTCCATAAAAGAATGTTATGAAAATAGGTCTTATATTAAATTTTACACTGAAAAAAAGCTATAGGTAAACATAATTCACCTATAGCTATAAATTCAAAAACTATAAAAATTTCTGTGAATAGTGTTTATTTAAGTATAAGCCTAGTTAATAAATTATTGCATAACAAATAAAGCCCATCAAGAGCATTATTCTCTTCATAACATTTCATATTAATTAGACTTTATTTAATTACTTAATTAAAAACTACCTCACTCACAAAAATTTCTCCTTCCATTACTAAGATACTATTATTTTATCATAATATTCTTTACTTATCAAATCTATAATGTACCCATACATTTGCCTGACATATTAATCCATATTATTATTATTTTAAAATATTTATAAAGGGTGGTAACAATGGAAAAAACACAAAGAAAAACAAAAGATATTACAAAAATAGCTATACTTGCAGCTATGATTTACTTAGGAACTTATTTTATTAAAATCCCATCTCCAAATGGGTATGCTCATTTAGGTGACTGCATGATATTTGTATCTGTATTAATATTGGGCTATAAAAAAGGTGCCCTTGCAGGAGCTATAGGTGCCTCCTTATCAGATTTTTTAGGAGGTTATATGCAATGGGTAGTTCCCACATTCTTCATTAAAGGAATAATGGCAATAATAATGGGAATAATTGCAGAAAAACTATTTCCTAAGTTTAAATACGGTTGGTTAGTAGGAGCTACAATTGGAGGTATATTTCAAATAGTAGCATATACTTTAGTTAAAATTCCTCTATTCGGATATGCTTATGCTATTGCTAGAATCCCTGGAATAACAATTCAAACAATTATGGGTATTATTTTTGCATTAGTAATAATAACAGCTCTATCTAAAACTAATTTACTTGAAAAATTAAAGGAGATGTAAATATGAAGAAAATAGATGCACATTCTCATATAGGTGACTTTGGTGGCTGGTGCAAGGTTTCTATTAATGATGATGAATTAATAAAACAAATGGATGAATATGATATAGAAAAAACTATTTTATGTGGAAGAGATCCTGGTGATAACCCTGTTGTTTGTGAGGCTTATAAAAAGTATCCAAATAGAATATTACCTATAGTATATGCTAGTCCTTTTGAAGGGGAAGAAGGTATAAAAAATATATATCACTATGTCCAAAAGGAACACTTTGTTGGTATTAAATTAAATCCATTAAAACAAGCTTATGTAGCAGATGCTGATTTTGTAGATCCAATTATGAAAGCAGCAGAAAACTTAAATATTCCTGTTTTCATTCACTGTGGACATCCTCCTTATTCTTTACCTTGGAGTATAGCACTATTAGCTGAAAGATTTCCAAAAGTTAAAGTTGTTATGATACATATGGGACATGGACATGGTGTATATATTGATGCTAGTTTAAAAATGGCAAGACGCCATTCCAATTTATATTTAGAAATGTCTGGAATGCCTATGAGTTCTAAAATTAAAGAAGCCTATGATACAGTAGGTAAAGATAGGATTATGTTTGGAGTAGATGCTCCATTCCATCATCCAACTGTTGAAATGCAAAAAGTACTAACAAGTGGATTAGATGAAAAAGCTATGGAAGATGTTTTCTATAATAATGCAGCTAAACTTATGAATATATAGTTTTCTCTTGCTTCATTTAATTAATTAGAGAAGAACTAAGAGTGAATAGAGAAGCATTTCTGTCCTCATCTCTTAGTTCTTCTCTAACCCATTTCTCTTACTAGATCTTTATGAAATAGTATGTAAATAATTAAACTTCCTTCTAATTTATTACCTAAAGCTTATTCTTTATACATATATTCCCTAGTTAAAGGTAAATCATTTTTAGGTCCCTTAGTCATTAAAATCTGATGTAAGTCTATTACTCCATTATGGAAAGATGCTGCACAGGAACATAAATACATTTCCCACATTCTTATAAATCTTTCATCAAACATTTTACTTATTTCATCTATATTATCTTTAAAATTATTATACCAACAAAGTAAAGTTTTAGTATAATGACGTCTTAAACTTTCAACATCAATAGTAGAATATTTATAATCACCACATAAGTTTATAATTTCTCTTAATGTTGGTATTACTCCACCAGGGAAAATATATTTCTTAATCCATGGATCTCCGTCAGATTCTTGTAATCCACTGATATAATGTAATAAAAACATTCCTCCTTGTTTTAATACACTGTCTACAGATTTAAAGAATAAATTATAATTTTCACGGCCTACATGTTCAATCATTCCTACACTAACAACTCTATCAAATTTCATTTTAGACTTCTCTAAATCTCTATAATCCATTAATTTAACTTCTAAATAATCTTCAAGCTTTTCATCTTTAATTCTATTATTAAATTCTTTGTATTGTTCTTTACTTAAAGTAATTCCCACTCCATGAATTTTATATTTTTTACAGGCTTCAATAAGTAAAAATCCCCATCCACAGCCAATATCTAAAAGGCTCATACCTTCCTTTAAATTAAGCTTAGTTAGTATATGATGGACTTTGTTTACCTGTGCAACATGTAAAGTATCATTTTCATTTTTAAAATATCCACAAGAATAACTTAAAGTATCATCAAGCCATAATTTATAAAAATCATTTCCAATATCATAATGGGATTGAACTTCCTTTTCTTGATTCTTTTTTGAAGTTGAAGTATGCATAAGTTTGGAAAGGATTTTATTATCAACAGTAAATTCATTCCACTGTGCAAGCATGGCATCTAAAGCAGTAAATAAATCTCCTTCTATTTCTATTCTTTTATCCATATAAGCTTCCCCAAGTGCCAGTGAAGTACCTGATATAAGCTTATCTTTTGGAATATCACCATTTATTATGACTTTAAACTTTGGAGTACCTACTCCTATTTGAAATTCTTCACCATCTTTATACTTTACAGTAAATGGTACCTTATCAAACTTCTTTAAGAACTTTTTTAAAAAACTTTCTTCGAACATTTAAACACCACCCTATTATATAATAAAATATTATATAACTTTCCAAAATATAGTTTCAATTTAGATAATTTAAGTAAATTGCAATATTTGTTAGATTATTTTTATTGATAACATTTTCTTAATAATTTTTGACCAAAAATGGTTTTTTTATTCATCAAAAAAATACCACTAAAATGTTTCACAGCCTTCACAAATTGTGAAGTAATTTATAAAACATTCTAAGTGGTATTTCTCTTTATCCTAATTTATTTAGGAAATTTCCAATGAAAGCACTATTTATATTACTACTATTAAAGTATCCACTATAGTAATTTAAAGATTCCTTTGCTGAAGTTTTAGTAAACTCCTTTATTGCAGTAGAATTAAGTTTATCCGCTTTCTCTGCTGTAAAATCACCATAAGAACCATATTCGTAAAATAAATTTTTAATGCTAGCCATATCTGCTTCCTTCAGCTTTTTCTCATCTACAGAAAGCTTATTATCACTTCCAACATTAATACCAATGCCACTTAATGAAACTTTATTATATCTAGTCATTTTTGTCATTGATAGGGTAGTATTTAATATTGAATTACTTTCTGCTTCACTAGCTTTATCAAGCACAGTATTGTAGGCCTCAGTAAATTTCTTTACTGCTGAAATTAAACTTTTCCTTGTATCAGTATCATCATTAGAATGATCTTGCCTTTCAGAAATAGCAGTGTTACTAACTGCTACTCTTAATTCATTATAAGATAATTTTAATACTTTAGCACTATCCTTTATCTCTAAGAGATTCTCTTTAGCTTTATTAATTGTTTCTGTATCTTTTACTTCATCTTTATTATTTTTTATATTGGAATAATAATTATTCAGTAATTTTTTATAACTTCCATTTTTAATAGCTGAATAATTAGATAATAAATCTACTTTATCATTGTTAGACTTTGAATTACTATATGTACTAGAATAATTAGAATAGATAGAGCTTTGGAATAGTGAACTTAATCCATATATTGAACGCATTCTCTCCCCTCCTTTTCTATATATTCATTTATCTACCCATACTTTATTTTCGTTAATATACTTAAAAACTTTATTATTTGTATTTATAGTAAAACTCTCCAAGCTTCCCTACATAATTATCCTTCCATGGCTTATTTCTTCCACAGTAATGAATAATTTTAGTGTTTTCTTTAACCCAATTAATTCCTTCTTCATTAGCAAGACCTTTTATATATAAAATTCTATCAGATAAGTTATAAATTAATGGATCTAATTCTACTATTTTATCTGAAAATAATCCATTAATAACATCTTGATCTGGTAAAAACAATAAATTTTTCTTTTCTTCAATAAAAGAATAAATCTCTTTTTCAGGATTTTCCTCTCTTAAGGCTTTTAAATTTATAAGCATAACACCTGAATTAACATAATTATGTAGATTTTTTGCTCCAAGCCTTATTTCATTCATTTTTCTTAAGGGTTTCCTAATATGAGAAGCTGCTGCATAAAAATTATCTTCAAGCTGTAATGAATATAATTCTTTTAAGCTTCTTAGCACTATTATATCTGGATCAAGATATAATATTTTATCTATATCCTTTGGTAAATACTTATAGGCAAATAACCTATAATACATTTCTTTTGGATATCTATCACTTACTGGTGCTTCCTTTAAGCTTTCATTACTAATTTTAATCCATGAAAAATCCAACTCTTTTAGAAACTGATCCTTTTCAATATCATAAATATCCTCTGAGGACAAGTCGGAATATATGCAATATACTTTAATATTACCTTCAATATTTGAGCTATTAAGAGATTTTAGCATAATTTTCAATTGTTCTTTGTAAAAGCTGTTAATGGTAATTAATATATTCATGGTGATTCCCCCAATCACAATTAATTAATAACATAAACTTACTATTTATTAATTTTATTGTCAATAGAATAAGGGGTGTCATTTACACCCCATTTAATAGTCATTTTTAAGAAAGATTTACGCTAAATATATTACATAAAGGCAATCCTGCAAAATTAAAACTTTCATGTGCAGCACTTAATTCACCCCATAGTATTCCATTACATATTCCAAATATTCTTTTAAAACTATAAGGACTATTATCGTTTTCAAATATTTGAACATCTAAATTTACTGTTTTAGGAAAATCTCCTGCAGGTAAAAGTGCTCTTATTGCTGCTTCTAAGTCTCCATTACAACAACACTGATTAGCTGTTGTACAATTTAAAGCAGCTAATGCTGCACCAGTAGGTTCAGTGTTAAAAAATAATGAATAAACATTACATAATGATACAACCTTATTATTTCCAGTAGCAGAAGGATCTATAGTTACAACATCCCCAGTAACTAAAGCATTTACTATAGTTCCTCTAAGAGCTATAACTAAAGTTTGTAATAATACTTCTTGAGTAGGATTTATAGCTTTGATTGCATTTAATGCATATCTTACGGAATCCTTGCAGCAGCATTACCCTGCAGGTCCTGGAGGTCCGGGTACTCCTGGTGCTCCTGGTGCTCCTGGAGGTCCTGCTGGTCCCGGTATTCCTTGTGGTCCAAAACAACAACAACAATTACAATATCTATCATTACAATTACAATTACAATTGCAATTATTCATTTTCTCATCTCCTTAATTAGCATAGTTTATTCTATTCTAATCATTTAAAATTTGTTAATTTTTTTATAATTGCTAAATATATCTCTATTTATGCTTACTGCATATAGGAATATTCACGATTTCCTCTACAACTCCTCTTGTAGTTAATAAAGCACTTACCTTAAAATTCAATTCGCCTTTAATAATCACTGGAGTTCTTATAAGTTCTGCATAAGATTCAATTGCTATTTCAATATTTTTTTGTCTAGCAGATAGAGGAATATCTAATATTGCATTTTCTACTCCAGAAATTTTCCCTTCCAAAATATATACATTATTTTCCTCATCCATGCAATTAATAGAATAAGGGATGTAAAAATCATATTCAATTAATAAATGCTCCTTATCATTTACAAATATCTTTTCACTATTTTTCTTATTTGTAATTTCACATTTCTTAAAATCAACTTGTCCTATATCAATAAATTCTCCATTTTTATATGATAAATCTAAGGTTACATTATTAAAAACTAACCTATCTTCATAAATTGCTACTATTTTTTTTGCTAGTATACTTATTTCACTATTTTCATCCTTCTTAACTATTTTATCCTTTAATAAATAGTTATCTTTTGTCCCTGTTAAATCCTTTCTCATTGATATTCCTATATCATAAGGAATAATATTATTGCTTTCAAAAAAGAAAGTATCAACAATAGTATTATTACATATATCAATTTTATCAATGGCAGATAACTTTCCTTTATTGTAACTGCCAATAAATAAAAAATTTTTATCACAGGATACCTTTAAATTCATTGCCTCACTAAAAGTTGTTTTAATAGCTGATAAAGTTTCATTTTTTACTATATCTATAACTTCAACTCTATGTAATGTCTTATTTGCCACATATAAATATTTACCAACCTCTGCTACTGATGAAATTTCTGTTCCTTTTGGTCCAATAATGTTAGTTACTTTGCCATTTTTTACATTTACCCTGTTTATAATAGTTTCATAATCCCTTTTTTTAATGTTTTTATTAATTACATAAATAAGATTTTCATTGTCCCCTAATAATATTTTACTTGGTGCAAATCCCACATTCTCATAAACATTAATTAACTGTAATGTAGCAGTTTCATAAACTTTAATTTCATTTTGTAAAATATCTAAAACAAATAAACGTTTCTTATTTTTATCTAATAAAATAGTATCTGCTGCTAAAAATCCTTTAATAGTATGCTCTATTTCACCATTTAATAAATTGCATATATATATTTCTTCTGTATTAGAAACATACAATTTATTAGAAAAAGCATCAACTTGTACATTTCCATTATTATTAATACATAAAGTATTTTTTATATCATATGTGCTACTAATAATTGTGATTTTCCCATCTATGTCACTTGCTATATATACATTATTTCTTTCATCTATTACTATATTATGAGGTCTTAATCCAACTTTTATTTTTTTTATAATATTATGACTGGAAAAGTCAATAATATATACTTGCCCATTTTTTGAATCTGCCACATAATAAATGCTCATATCACTTTTATCAATCATAATTTATAAATCACCTCAAATTATATAGTTAGAAGTCTAAAATATCTCCTATCTATTATTTACTATGTATTAATTTTTCTTAAACTAGTTTTACCATAATGTTGTATCTACTTTTAAGTTTTAGAAATACTAAGGAAGACGACTTACAATTCTCTTCCTTAGTATTTATTAATTTAATAAGTGCATACAACAATATTGCAAAAGTTAGCTCCATCTATTCTATTAACTCATAAGATTCATATTTCCCATTGTAAATAATTTTATAAATACCAGTTGGATAAATATTATTATTTTGTAGTTCTTTTTTTATTATTTCCTTATCAATTTCATTAAATTTAATTGCTTGGGTACAACTTATATTAAGCTTATTAGGAGCTTTAACTAATTTAGTTTTAACTTCTCTCTTAACTAATCTATCATAAATATATAGTGCTCTATAATGTGATGTAAAGGTCATTAAATGATCGTACTCCTCTGTTTTCAAATTTGTCACCTCTTTGTAAAAACATATTCCCTATTATTCATTATATGTGCAAAAATGAAAGTGTCTTATATTTCCCCAGTCTTTTTTCTTAAAAGTCTACCCATTATAGTTTGATTTCTCTCTATTTCAAGATCACTAGCTAACTTATTTTTTTCACTTATTAAAGCTTCCTTTTCATCTTCATTTATTTTTATTTTAGCTTCCTGATTTTTAATTATTTTTTTAAGATCATTTATTTCATTTTTAAGAGAAATAATAAGAATATTAGCATCTTCAATTACTCCATTTTTCTCCTTAAGCTCCTCATTTAATATTTTCATCTTATTATTTATTTCATTTTTTGTTGCCACTTCTTTTGTTAATAATTTCTGGGTATCATCAAGATCTTTTTGAATATTTTGTCTAAATTCAATGAACACATTATAATTTTCATCTACTTTTCGTTTTTGTTCAGAAAGTAAAGAAATTTTCTCCTCATACTCTTCCATATATTTTTGCATTTTTTGTAATTGAATATTAAGTACATGTATTTTTTCCTCTAAATTTTTTCTTTCAGCTTTTTCCTTTAATAACTCTAATTTTGTTCTTGCAAATTCTCGATTTTCATAATCTATAGTATCTTCCTTCTGAATTTTACTTGATAGTTTATTATTAATTTTAAAATCCTTAGGTACATATATAATAAAATCTTCCCCCTCCGATAGATAAACTAAATTCTCTACTATTGAATTTTCTATATCACTATACATAAAACACTTATATATTTCTAAAGTATCCTCATTTTCTGTTTCATATAAAATAGGAAAACTCCATTCATTATTATCAAAAGTTGAATAATATACTTTACTATTTTCAATAAAACAACAATTTAATCTATTATTTTTTAAGAATAATATGGGCTCCTTTATTTCATTATTACTTTCATATAATTTATAATCCTTAATTTTCCCATTTATATCTATATAAATATGTTCCAATAAGTAAATACCCTCTTCTGTGCTTTTATTAATTATGTGAGTAATATAATTTTCCTTAATTATACTGAAAGAGATGTTTTTTCCTTGTATTCCATAAAGCCTTTTTTTCTGTGACCATTTATTATTTTCAAAACTACACTTATTTAAAGATAGTTCATCCCCTTCATCAGTAATAAAATATAAATCAATACCATTTTCATTTACTATTGTTTCTAAATAATTAGCTTTCAAACTAGAAGCAACTATAACATCTTGTAATTCAATATTGTTAACTTTCCTTCCATCCCAGATACAATCCACTAATAATCCATGATCATTCCCTAATTTGTCTATTTTTAAATATATGATATGCATTTTTGCATTGATTATTTCAACCTTTAAATCTTTCACTTCATATTTTTCCTTAGTCTCTTCAACAATAGTCCTGCCAAGCCATTTTTTATTTTTCATTGTACAATACTTTATTTCTCCACTTAATTTACTGTATATTATATGAATTTCCTCATCTTCATCTACATACATATCAAAAGTACTTACATCTTTATCTAATAAATTGTTCTTTGTCCACTTTCCTGTTCCATACATTATTCTATAACACAGGTCCCTAGTGCTATTAATAAAGAATTCCCATATATTATTCATATAATCCATGTATATTCCATTCATAGCATCACCTCCTAATAAAATTATATTTATATTTTTAACTATTATTCCTTTTAATTACATAACTTTTACACTCACCAGTTTCGAAATATTGTCATATAATATATTAGTTATTCACAAAACTGCTTAAAGGAGGATACTTTAATGACCATAAAATTGAAGAAATTTTCTCCACGTCCAGGCCTAGTAAATAAACAAGGCCGCTTACCAGATCCTTCTGAATTAGTATGTATAGAAGTTCCTAAAATTTTTGACCAAAGTTTAATAAAAAAATGTTTAAAATATGGAGAAGGTCAAGATACAAATACAACAGATATTGAACTTCGTAGTAATCCATTTACTAATTCACCTAAAAGATATGTTGGAAGTAGAGATTTTAAGATTAATTTAATATCAATAGATAAAATTCCATTAAAAACCAATCCAAGCTTTAAGAAGATAATTCTATCTTATACAATTTCTTTTTATGCTGATTATATAGATAATACCGGTGTTAATGAAAGTGAATTTTTTGAAATAAATAGAACTGATATAATAGGTAAATTTTATTGCCCTGATTCTATAGCTCAAATTTCAGCAAGTTCTGATGAAAATACTGCAGATTCAAATATTATAAAACTAGAAATGGTAGCTGAAGCCTTAAATGGTGAAATCGTAGAAGATGAAGATGAAAACTTCTATATAGATGTTACCTTAGGCTACTATATTGTTGTTAAATGCTCACTTTTAGTACAATTATTAATTCCTGCTTATGATTACTGTCCAGTTCCAAATGAACCATGTGAAGAAGAACCAGAAGAAGATCCATGTGAAAGATTTGAAAAAGCACCAGTTCCTAAATTCTATCCTGACGAAAACTTAAAACCATTATTTGTAGATTTAGAAGAATATGATGATGACTAAATAATCATCTCACCAATATTAATTCAATTTCATATATTATAGTAAAAATTATATACAGTTCAAAATAAGGAGGACTTTATTATGAATTCAAATTCTAATTATTCTGATAAACACGATAAGGACAAATGTGACAAACACCATGACAGAGACTGCGACAGAGATCGTGACAGAGACCGCGACAGAAAATGTTGTCCAACAATAATAAGATGTACTACTAACCCTAATACTTTTACTTTTACTGCTGCTTCTAATACTACTGCAACACAAGTTGCAAGTACAAATATATGTACTCGCCATATTAAACATCCATGTGCAAAAATTGATTTTGCTACAAACATCTTAGCAAATGCTAATGCAACAACAACTGTTAGCTTACAATTCCAAGTATTTAAAGCACCTTGTGGTAATCCAAGTCAAACAACTGCTGTTGGAAGCCCTTGGATATTTACACCTGGAACAAGTGATAATACAAGAACTTCTTTCTCCTTCACAGTATGTGATTGTACTCCAACATGTAACTGCTTTAATAGATGCTGCTGTCATAACAATGATTGCTTTATTTACACAGTAGTTGCTACTCCTACAGGATTAACAGGAGCTGAAACTTTTGTTCTTACTAACTCAACTATTAGTGTAATAGCTACTTGCAACTCATGTGATTGCTTCTGTAACTGTAACAATAGTTGTTGCTAATAAATTAATATTAAATCCCAAAGTAATATTAACTTTGGGGTTTTTTTAAAACAAAAAGTAGAATGATAAAAGTTTTGCGTTTAACCTAGTCAGACTCCAAGTTCTACATAAAACTTTATCATTCCACTATCTAAATTTATTTATTCTCTGCAATTCTTTCTGCAACTTTATTTGCTGCCACCATACCACTTCTAAGAGCCCCTTGCTGAGACATATGCTTTCCTGATATATGCTCACCAGCAAAATAGACTTTGTTATCCATTTCTCCCACTGTAAGTTTATCTAAATACAATTCTTTATCCTTTGAATTATAATATGCCCCAGCTCCCCATATATATTGTATGTCTGACCATATTAAAGATTTATAATCTATTAGATTTTTATAAAGATAACTTTCTGACAATCCATGAATTTTTCCTATATACCTTATTACATCTTCAATTTGCATCTTAGAATCTTCACTTCCAATAACAAGGGCACCTTTTCCAAAACTATAACTTCCAAGCAGAACCCCTTCCTCCTTATAGCTTCTTTTATTATTGGTTGGGTAATAAATTGAAACAAGAGGCAAATCAGTATAAGAAATACCACCTAATATTTTTTTACTTGATCTTCCTTTTTCCCAGAACCTTTCCTTAAAATATAGATAAGTTTTTTGAGATACTTCATAATTCATATTATTTATGGCTTCACACTTAATATTAGTCAACAAAGGCTTTATTTCAACTCTTCTTAAGCTTGTAAAAGGAATTGCACATATAACATAGTCGAATTCTTCTAAATTATCCCTATCTGTTATAATATCATTATATTTAATAGACACCTTACTACTATTCTGTAAATTATATATACCACTTACAGCACATTGCAGTTTTATAGTTGCCTCTCCTAAATCCTCCTTAAGAAGTCCCTTGTAGCCTTTTAAGTTAATATTACTTAATGCTTCATATAAAGATATTGGAATATTAATCATTCCATCATTTATCTTATAAGTATATTTTGAATCTTCAGTATAATATCTTTCTAAACTTTCAATAAAGCTTAAATTTAAAAGTTCCTTGCTTCCATCTAATAAACTAAGCATACTTATTGCTTCATTGCTAAAGTTCATTTTTTCATAGGCTTCCCTTAAGGTTAACTTATCTAATTCCTTAATAACCTCTGAATAATTTTCTTTATTTTGAACTAATTCTTTTCTTAAATTAGAAGGAATTCTTTTTAAATAGTTTTCATATACTAAATTTCTTAATTCCATCCATCTTTTCTTATTTTCATTCTTACTCAAATCAAATTTAGGATATATATTCTTATATACATTTCTTCCCTTTAAATCGTTAGCTGCTATTGAATCTCTTATATAAAATAAGGTATTTACATTATTACTTACAAGAGGGGTTGTACTAAGATTAAATAGATTTATATAATGCCATGTTGTTTCATGAGAAATTGGTATACTCATAGCACCTAATTCTCCAAAGTCATTTTTATTTCTGTCAAAATAATGAGTATATACCCTTCCGCCTATTCTTCTAGTAGCTTCAAAAATAGTTATATTACAGCCTATTTTCCTAAGTTCAAAAGCAGCAGATAAGCCTGCTTCTCCTGCACCAATTATTGCAACTTTAGCTTTACCTCCTAAATTTTTTTCACATATAGATGTTATATCTTTTGGTGGCTTCATTGCTTCAACAATATAAGAAAAATCCTCTGATCTATTTTCTATATTTAAAAGATACTTAAGAATTTCATGTCTATCTGAATCAGTAGGATTATTAATAGCATTATTAGAGTTCATAACTTTCACATCCTAATATTTATTACATATATAGCTTTATATGTATCTTATGAAATACCTCTGATTACTTCTAATAGTTTATCTATATCCAATATGGTATTAAAAAATCCTGGGCTTACTCTAACTGTTCCAATATATTCAGTACCAATTACACTATGAATTAATGGTACACAATGATAGCCTGTTCTTACTCCTATATCAGCTTCATTTAATAATTCTCCAACTTTTGAAGCATCAATTCCAAGAATATTAAAAGATATTACAGATGTTCTATTTTCATTAATATCATTACCGTATATTTTTATATTAGAAAGCTTTTTTAGCTCCTGTAGCAAATATAAGCCTATGTCTTCTTCATGTTTTCTAATTATATCAATTCCAATTTTTTTTATAAATTTAATACCTTCATTTAAACCTGCTATTCCTGGAAGATTAATAGTTCCACTTTCAAATTTATCTGGCATAAAATCAGGTTGAATCATATAATGAGAATTACTTCCTGTGCCACCTTCCATTAAACTATTAATCATAATACCTTCTCTAATGTAAAGTCCTCCTGTACCTTGAGGCCCTAAAAGTCCTTTATGCCCTGGAAAAGCCAATAAATCAATATTCATATCCTTAACATCAATTGGGATAATCCCCGCACTTTGTGAGGCATCAACCATAAATAAAATTTCATTCTCTTTAGCAATTTCCCCAATTTCTTTTATATTTTGTATTGTCCCTAAAACATTAGAAACATGATTTATTATAATCATTTTTGTATTACTTTTTATTTCATTTTTAATATCATTTATATTAATATACCCTTTCTTGTCCACTCCTACTAAAGTAACATGTACATTATTTTTACTTAATGAATATAATGGTCTTAATACTGAATTATGCTCAATAGTTGTACTAATTACATGATCACCTGAATTTAAAATCCCCTTAATTCCAATATTTAATGCTTCTGTAGCATTAGAAGTAAAAATAATATTAAAAGGGCTAGAAATATTAAATAATTCTGCTATAGATTCTCTTGTTTCCATTACTTTTAATGCTGCTTCATTGCACATATTATAGGAACCTCTCCCAGGATTAGCTCCATATTTCTTCATAGCATTAAGTACTTCTTTATAAACTTCTGGTGGTTTTGGAAAGGTGGTGGCTGCATTATCTAAATATATCATTCATGCTCCTTTCAAATGAGATAAAACTAATTTCAATCACCCAAGATTATTATTTTATAAATATAATCAGGATGATTGAAATTTAATATCTCAATTTCTATTCTTCTTCACATTCGCATTCACAATCACAATCGATATCACAATCAATATCACTGCCATCATTAAATAGCGGATCTAACTTTTGATCTGGATAGAATTTAGGTATAGGAGCCTTTTCAAATTTTTCACAAGGATCTTCTTCTGGTTCCTCTTCACATGGTCTATATGGTACTGGACAATAATCATATGCAGGTATTAATAGTTGAACTAAAAGTTCACATTTTACAACTATATAATATCCTAAAGTTATATCAATGAAGAAATCACCACATTCATCACAAACAATATCTCCATCTAATGCATCAGCAACCATTTCTAGCTTTATTTCACAATTATCTGACATATTAGATGAATAAGTAGAAGACACTTGTGCAATTGAATCTGGGCAATAGAATTTACTTATTGTATCAGTTCTATTTATTTCATAGAACTCAGTTTGGTTATTACAATCGCAGTCTACAAAGTCTGCATAAAAAGAAATAACATAAGAAATAACTAATTTTTTATAATCGTAACTGCCCTTTACAGGTATTTTGTCTATGCAAACAATTTTAATATTAAAATCTCTGCTTCTAATATACCTTTTAGGTTGTGTTTTTAATGGATCACTTCTTAATTCACAATCTGTACAATCAGTATCAGGTCCATCACAATATACTAAGCATCTTTTTATTAAGCATTGATCAAATACCTTTGGTATTTCAACACATACTAACTCTGATGGATCAGGTAATCTTCCCTGCTTATTAACTAAACCAGGACGTGGTGAAAATTTTTTTAGATTTATTGACATAAATTTTCCTCCTTATAAAAACTATAAAAAACAATCAAATTTAAATTACTAGTACATCTTATGATAATAAAATGAAGTGGTGACATTTTAAATTCCAAATAAAAAGACAGGAAAATAATTCTCTATAAAATTTTTTAGGTTATATGCAAAAAAATAGGCACTATCCCTAATGGGACAGTTCCATCATTCTTAACATTAATTAGAATAGCTTTCCTCAATTTCTTTGATTTTATTATATAAAAAATCATTATAAGGAGTTTCTATTTTATGCTTTTTACCAAGCTTTATAATCGTTCCTCCAAATAAATCAACTTCAGTTTTTCTCTTTGCTTCAGTATCCTGCCTTAAAGATGGTTTTGCATCCTTATTTAAAGTATCTAAAATTTTAAGCCATTTTTCTATTTCATTATCTTCCATTATAATATTTTCTTTCTTAGCTATTTCAAATACTTCCTTCATAGCACCTATCATTACTTCCCTAGGCTTCCCTTCCTTTTGAACTCCACCATAATTTGTTTCAAACACTGCTACTGCTTGATTAACACCAGTATTAAGCATTAATTTTGACCATAATTTATTCATTATATTATCTGGAATTTCATAAGGAATATTAACCTTATCCAAAAGTTTACTTAATGCCTTTACCTTCTCCGACATACTATTATCTTTTTCTCCAAAGGTAATACTGCCTATATTATAATAAGTTAATTTATTCTTAATTTTTACTGCATCCATTCCTTGCACTGTACAATATAACATCTTTTCTTTTCCATACACTTTCCCTATTACTTCTTCACTTGTAATTCCATTTAATACAGATAAAATTATTGTCTTATCTCCTATGTAATTTTTAGCATCTTCTATAGCTTTGGGTAAAGCATTATACTTAACAGCAAAAATTACTAAGTCAAAAGGTTCCCCCTTATCTTCTGTATTTACATAAGAAAAATCACAAAGCTTATTATTACTATAAACTCCCTCTTTTTTATACTTTTCTATTCTTGAAGAGTTAGCCATAATAAAAACAGAATCTTTTCCAAGTTTATCTGTGAACAACTTTCCATACATTGTTCCCAAAGCACCAAGGCCTATTATCCCCACTTTATTAATTTTCATTTATCTAGCCCCCTTAATTATAATTCAGTATACTTTTTACTTGTTCCTTTTGCCTTTTCAACTGGGTATTTTGCTTCATTCTTATCCATCTTTTTATCAATAATATCTTCGATTTCTACGCCTAAAGCATCAGTCATATGTAAACAATAAACCATAACATCAGCTAATTCCTCACATACTTCTTCTTTATTAAAATTATTATCCCATAAAAAGTGTTCTAAAAGCTCTCCAGCTTCAATATTTATAGCCTTTGCTAAATTTTCAGGAGTATGAAATTGACTCCAATCTCTATCATCTCTAAACTTCCTAACTCTTTTTTTGATATTTTCCATAACTTCCTCCTGTATCCATTATTTATTTTATTCACAATTTTTTTCTAATTCTTATCCAGTTATTCACATATTTATAAACAAAATAATATACTACTATTTATTATAAAAATAGTAGTATAAAAAGGCAAACTATAAATAAGTATGATTAATTATTACATTTAACAATTAACTTTCCTTCATTGTCAAAAGTAAGGTCCAAATTCTTATTAAGCTCCGTTCCATCATTAAAATATATAGTAATATCAAAATTGCATCCCTTTTCCTTTGAGTAATCTTCTACAGAATTAGTACATAATCTTTTTAGAAATTCTAATTCTGGCATCCACTCAATATAAAATTTAGTATAACCATTATTATTTTCAAATTGTTGTTCATGTATTAGTGAATCTTCAATTAAATTGTTATTCTCCTTATCCATATTAGAATCATTAGGTTCTTCTACCAAATCACTTCCAGGCAAATTTTTAACTATATCTCTAATTTCCTTATCACTTTTATAGCTGATTGTCATTCCCTTTCTTTCAGAGCTAGGATATACTTCATCCATTCCAGAATGATCACCTATATAATGTTTGATAAAATATTCTGTTTCCTCAGGGCCAAACATAGATACCATCGGAGACCCATTTGATGCTTTTACAATAATACTTTTTATATTGCTACTTTCAATATAAAAACCTTGCATATTAAATTCACCATTTTTTATATATCCAGAAGGCAATGTTAAACTCTGATTTTCATTTAAATCATATTCTGTTGTACCTGCATAAGCTACAATTGTAAAGGACGAATCATTATTAGTAGCAACCCCCACTTTATTTATTACCATAAAAGTAATTGCAACAATAAAAACTAGTGTAAATGCTAAGGTTCTATATACATACTTATTATTTCTTTTTTTACTACAAACTATAAATTCCTCTCCTTTTAACTGAGGAATATCTATTTTATCTATGGCACTTTTGTACTCATTGACTTTTTTTATTTTACTAAACATTACTTATGCCTCCTTCACATTTTCATTACTTGTTTTATGCTTTTTTATAGCTCTAGAATACTTTTTTCTTAAATTAATAACTGAAATATTTAATAATTTAGATATTTCCACATAACTTAAATTAGAAGATAGCCTTAATGCCAAAATAACTCTTTCTTCTTCACTTAATGGTGCAATTAATCTAATAAATTCCATAGTACTTTCAACTTCTTCATGAAAATCTCTATTATCTTTTATAAATAGTTCGTCCATTAATTCTTCATTTCTTCTTTTATTTATATAATTAATTGCTGTATTTTTTGCAATTTTATATATCCAAGCTTTTGCATTACTTCCTTTTTCAAATTTCTCTTCATTTCTTATAATTTTAGTAAAGGTTTCTTGAAGTATATCTTCTGCTAAATGATAGTCTTTTACCATAGACAAGCAGAAAATGAAAATTGCTTTTTTATTTTCTACATATAATTCACCAATCCAGTTATTATCAATTGTATCTATAGCTATCCCCCCTTATTATTTCTTTCACGATACGTATCTATATATATAACAATTTATCATATAAAAATGTGACATACAAAAAAATTCCACCCATTACTTTCTAAAAAATAATGAGTGGAATGATTATTTCAAAAATTCAAAAACCTTCTTATTAAATTCTTCATATTCCTTATTTGCTATAAAATGATCACCTTTAATTATTGTAAAAACACTATTCTTAATATTATCACTTATTTTTCTTGAATGACTTTCCTTTATCATATCATTACTACCAACAATGACTAAAGTTCTTATATTAATTGAATTCAATTCTTCCTTAGAAATATTAGGCTCCTTAACCATTAGTCCTAATAATTCCTTGTTATTAACTGCTTTCTTACTAAATAAGCTTATAATTGAACATAAGGCATAACCCAAATATATAGGCAATTGCACAGTAAGTTTTACTCCCTTTGGGTAAAGATTTGCTCCATTTAGTATTAACTTCTCTACATAGTCTCCATACTTTAATGCAAAGGTTAATGCAATATTCCCTCCATCACTAAAACCTAATAATATTGCCTTTTTTATTCCCATTTCATCTAAAAAGTCCTTTAAATCCTCTGCAAATTGCTTTATAGTAAAAGGCTTAGTCCCTCTTTCTGATTTTCCATGGCCTCTTGTATCTATAGCAATTACTCTATAATATTTAGAAAAAAAATCTATTTGATGATTAAAATATTCTAAATTTTCTCCATTACCATGAAGTAATATTAACGGTACTCCACTACCTTTTTCAACATAATTAATCTTTATGTCCATTAATTATACCATTTCCCTAGGTCTATCAGGGTGCTCCCCAGACCATCCTATTTGTGGTAAACACATTAATCTATACATATCCTCTATTTCAATTTTAAAATCAAATACAGACATATTTTCTATCATTCTTTCTTTAGAGGATGATTTCGGTAATGGAAGAACATTTAGTTGAATAGCAAATCTAATGCAAATTTGAGGAATTGACTTATTATACTTATTAGCTAGCTCCTTAAGTAAAGGTTCATTAAATACACGTCCTCTACCAATAGGGCTCCAAGCCTCAACTAATATATCATTTCCTTGGCAATAATCAACTACTGCCTTTTGCATATATCCTGGATGAAACTCAATTTGATTAACCATAGGTTTAACATTTGCACTTTCTAATAGATTCATAATATGATGAGGGTGAAAATTACTTAGTCCTATTGCTTTTACCTTTCCTGCATTATATAAAGTTTCTAAAGCTCTCCATGTTTCTTTGTCTAATTCTCTCCAGTCCTCATTATTTATATTAGCCTTAGGCCAATGAATCAAGCATAAATCAAGGTAATTTGTTTTTAATTTTTTTAAGGATTTATTTACGGCCTTAATTGTATTATCATAACCAATTTCCTCTTTCCAAACTTTTGATGTTAAAAACAACTCATCTCTTCTTATTCCAGATTTCTCAATTGATTCTCCAAGTATTTCTTCATTATCATAAAAGGATGCTGTATCAAAGTGCTTATATCCTACCTGCAAAGCTTTTAGTATTACATCTTTATCTTCAGAAGTTACTGATTTATATGTTCCAAACCCTATTTTAGGTATTTTTATCCCATTACTTAGTGTAAATTTATACATTTTAGTCCTCCTTTGTATTACACTTTCATTATAGAGGTAAATCTCTTTTTGTAAATATTCTTATACCTATGAAAAATAGAACTATAAAAATAACAATTAATGCTATGTTATACCCTAAAATATTACCTGTTCCCTTAACTATATCATCAATTCTAAGAAGAGAATATATAGTAAAATATTTTAGATTTTCAAGCTTTTCTCCCATATTAGATAACATATTTATTAAGAAAAATAACAAGGGTATTCCTACACCAAAAGCATAATAATATTTAGATTCATTAACTATACATGCTGCTAAAAAAGAAATTCCTGCAATGACAAGCTGCAATAATAATGTACTGAAATTCAAACTAATATATTTAGGAATATCTAATTCTCCACTAAACATAATCTCTCCACATAAAATACCTATCCCTGTCATAATACACATTAACATAATGACAGATAAAACAATTGAAATTCCTTGTGTTACAATTATTTTTCTTCTTGAATTAGGTGTTGCTATTAAACTTGCCATAGATCCTCTATCTATATATTTCATAATTAACATATTATTTATAATAACAATAAAAATCATTGGAAATACAAGCATTAAAAATCCATATAAATATACCTTCATAAATTCAAGTAAACTAGTAGCAATACCTGTCATTCCAAAAGCAGACATAACTTCTGGCATAGCTGTTTGATAATTATTCAACATGTCAGAAAAAGATGGGTCATACATATACACTATAACTGAAGTATACATAGATAATACTGCAATAAAAATTAATAAAGGCTTTATTATTTGCTGCATATTTCTAAATAAAAGTGGTTTTGAAATCATAATTATTCCCCATCCTTTCCATAATAATGCATAAAAATTTCTTCTAATGATTCTGATTTTATATTCATATCAGAAATCTTATATTTTGAAATTCCAAGAATAAACTCATTTATATTGCCTTTTACTTTAATTGATACATCTAATCCTTTAACTTCTTTAATATTAAAATTATCTTTCTTTATTTTATTTACTTCCTCTTGATTTTCTAAAGTAAGAACATAAATCTTACTTTTCTTACTGGACAAACTCTTCATATCCTCTACTGCAACTATTTTTCCTTCGCGAATTATAGCAGTTCTATCGCAAGTTTTCTCAATTTCCTCAAATATATGAGAGGACATAAAAATAGTTTTTCCTTTTTCCTTTTCCTCCAAAATTAAATCTACAAACTTACTTTGCATTAAAGGATCAAGCCCACTGGTAGGTTCATCTAAAATCAAAACCTCTGGTTCAGACATAAAAGCAATAATAATTCCAAGCTTTTGTTTCATACCCTTAGACATTTTCTTAATCTTACCTTTTGGATCTAGTTCAAATTTATCAATTAACTCATTCATTCTTCTTTTATCCTTTAGGCCCTTCATATCTGCCATAAAATCTAAAAATTGACTTCCATTTAAATCATCAAAAAAGGATATTTCCCCAGCTAAATAACCTAAAGATTTTTGAATTTTAAAAGCTTCATTAAAACAATCCTTATTTAATATTTCACATTTACCACTATCAGCCTTAATAAAACCCATTAAATTACGAATTGTCGTAGTTTTCCCTGCTCCATTTGGACCTAAAAATCCAAAAACCTCTCCTTTATTTACCTTTATATTAACATTAAAAATGCCTTTATTATTACCATAATCTTTAGTTAGATTACTTATTTTTATAACCTCCATATCTTAGCCTCCTTTTATTATCTAAAAAATATATTCTATATTTTTTAGAATATTCCTCTATTTATCTAATATTCATGTAATTCATATATGTTTAGTATTGTTATAATTTAGCTGATTATTCTTATATTTAAGCCTTTATATCTAAAAAATCTAATTATAAATAAATCTATTGCTTATTTTTCATATATGTTTTATTGTTTAAAATATATAACAATTAATGTGGATAGAAATCACCTAAAAAAGCTGCCTGTAAATAAATAATTACTTACAAACAGCTTTCTTATATTAACTTATTCAGATCTTAATGCTTCTACTGCATCTTTCTTAGACGCCATTCTTGCAGGTATATGTCCCCCAAGCATTGTTAATACTGTGCTTACTACTACAAGTAAAACAGCATGAGTTAATTGTAGATTTGCTACATTTTCAAGGTCAGTCATTTTATAAATATAACTATTAATTGGGAATGTACATGCCCAAGCTATTACTACTCCAAGAATTCCAGAAAATACTCCAAGAATACAAGTTTCAGCATCAAAAACTCTTGTAACATCTTTCTTTCTTGCTCCAAGTGCCTTTAATACACCTATTTCCTTTGTTCTCTCTAGTACTGATGTATATGTAATAATACATATCATTATTAAACTAACTACTAATGAAATTCCAGCAAAAGCTATTAGTACTAATGTAATAGCATCCATTATTCCACCTGTCATTTCAGAAATAGAACTTGCAAGGTCAGTATACATTATTACGTCTTTTTCATTTTTACCTTCATTATAACTGTCTAAATAATCTGTTAACTTATCCTTAGTTTCAAAATCCTTTGGATAAAGCATTATCATAAAAGGAGTTTCATCTCCACCTAAATATGATAAAAATTGTTTCTTAGATTCTTCATTTAATTCTGACATATTCATTACATTATAATTTACTTCTTTTTGTGCCTTTACTATATCAGAATTTATTGAATCATTTACTATTTTTTCTACAAGGTCATCACTATATACAATACCATTAGCAAGAACCCCTATAGATACATCTGGTTTAATCCTTGCAATACCAGCTACTTTTAATGTAGTTGAATTAGCTGAATTATACATACCTTCATAATCAGTTCCTGGTAAAAAAGTATTCATTGCAGTTTTAGTATAATAGTCATTGTTTGTAACAAGCTTTAATTCTGTTCCAACTATGTCTGAAAATTTAATACTCTCAATATTATCTGTATCAAATCCTAAATTCTTCAATACATTATAGTCGATTTTATTTTCATTATCTATAATAAGAACTAAATCTGTATCACTTGATGGATAATCACCTGCTACTAATTCATAATTCTTTTCAAGGTAGGATTCTCCACCATTTGCCTCATCTAATACCTTAGGATAAGAATATAATCCAACACCTTTCATAGATGTCATATTTGCCATACTAGAAGCTCCTGAAGAAGATCCTCCTGAATTTCCCATCGACATACCAGTTCCAACAGTAATAGGCTTGTACTCATTTCCTACTTTTCTAACAAGATTCATATTAACCATTCTTGCAAAACCTATACTGCTACAAATATTACTATCTACATCATTTATATAATCCATATAGTCTTTAGAAAATATATTTTCATGAACCATTTGACTTTCAGATGAATCATAAAGATATACTTCATCTGAATCAACATATTCAAGTTTATTAGTCATTTGATCTCTCATTAATTTTTGCTGTTCTTCCATTGTCTCCTTATCAATATTCATTGCACTTTGACTTATCATAATTGGTAATTCTGATAATGCATTAGATTGATATTCTTCGATTTGAGTTTGGAATCCAGTTGATAAACTTAAGATCAATGCAATTCCTATAATTCCAATGCTTGATGCAAAGGCTGTTAAAAATGTTCTGCCTTTTTTAGTCATTATATTATTAAAAGAAAGAGATAAGGCTGTTAAAAAGTTCATGCTTGTCTTTTTTAATTTAAACTCATCTTTTTTAGGTTTTTCAATATGTGGGTTAGAATCCTTAATTATTTTTCCATCCCTAAATTCTACTATTCTATCAGCATATTCTTTTGCTAGCTCTGGATTATGGGTAACCATTATTACTAGCTTGTCCTTAGCTATTTCCTTAATTAAATCCATAATTTGAATACTTGTAGTTGTATCTAATGCTCCAGTAGGTTCATCACATAAAAGTATTTCTGGATCATTAGCTAAGGCACGAGCTATAGCAACTCTTTGCATTTGTCCACCAGATAACTGATTTGGCTTTTTATGAAGATGATCCTTAAGACCTACTCTTTCAAGTGCTTCTAAGGCTTTCTTATGCTTTTCCTCTTTAGATACTCCACTTAATGTCATGCCAAGCTCTACATTTGCCACAATACTTAAGTGGGTAATTAAATTATAACTTTGAAATACAAAACCAATAGTATTATTTCTATAAGCATCCCAATCTTTATCCTTAAAGTCCTTAGTTCTTTTACCTTTAATTATAAGATCTCCTGAATCATAACGATCAAGTCCTCCAATAATATTAAGGCAAGTTGTTTTACCTGAACCACTTGTTCCCAAGATAGCTACAAATTCCTTTTCTCTAAATGCAAGACTAATATCATCTAAAGCCTTTGTTTCTACCTCTCCAACATGATATGTCTTTTTAATGTTCTTTAGTTCTAGCATTAATTATCTCCTTTCCATATTTACCTAAGAAAGCCATGTTTTAATAATTCAAGCTTTTCATAGTAGTCCTTTTTCACATCATCAATATTAGATAATTTAATTAAACTTTCTATACAGGCATCTCTTGTTACAGAAATTAAAATTTGGAATATTCTTCTTAAATCTTCCTCATTATTAATTCTTAATGAATTTGAATTAATATAGGGCAATATTTTATTAATATCTTTACCACAATTACTTTTTCCATCTTTAATAGGCGAAAATTTTTCTACTATTTTAACATTTCCAATAATATTCTTGAAAAAATCACCTTTATTATTTTCAAAAATAAAATTAATAATTATACCAAAAATATAATTAAATGACTTAAAAAGATCCCCATTAGTTTCAATTAAAGATTGTTTCATGATTTCTATCAATCTGTTTCTAAAATAATCAAGAATGTATTCAATCATATCATCTTTACCTTCAAAATATTGATAGAAACTACCTCTAGGTATTCCTGCCAATTGAATAATCTTATTTATGGAAACTTTATTATAGGAAACTCTTGAAAATTCTTCTTTAATAGCCCTTATTATCTTATCTCTTTTTTCTGCAGGTAAATTATAAAATGTTTTCTTTGGCATTCCTTAACTTCCTTTACTTTTAAATTAAAGAAAAAATATGACAAGTTGTCATAAAATATATTCTTATTTTATGTGACAACTTGTCATATGTCAATATACAAATATTCTTTTTTTTAACTACTTTTCCTCATCCTCTACAAATTCTAAAATATCTCCTGGTTGACAATTAAGTTCCTTACATATTTCATTTAATGTTGAGAATCTAATAGCCTTTACCTTTCCAGTTTTTAAATTTGATAAATTTACTATGGAAACATGAACCTTTTCTGACAGTTCTGATAATTGCATTTTTCTATCAGCTAATACTCTATCTAATCTTGTAATAATAGCCATTTTATCACCTCTTAGTTAAATTGTTGTATCATATTCTTCTTGAAGGTACTTTCCATAATTAAATACTCCTGCTAATAATATAATTAATAGCCCAATGACTAATGTACCTCCATTAAGAATACTTATATTATTTGTAACTCTACTTATTTCACCAGTACTTGTCATTATTTTTTCTAAATTAATTAGATTACTATACAAATATTCTATTATTCCTTCACAAACCTTATTTACAATACTTGCAATAATTACAACATAGCCTAAATTTCTAATATGCTTAATACAATTATCACTAAAAGGCATATCTTTTAAAACATTTTCTAATATTTTTCTTATTTCTACCATAATAACAATAAATAATAAATTCATTACAAAACCACAGGCAATAATAAAAGAAACATTTTTTCTAAAATCTGATAAATCTACATTAAAATTATTAATTACAAATCTTAAACTTCCAATATTGGCTGTTATAGAACTTCCAGTAATATTTTTTAAAATATCTTCTGAAGCTAAATTAATTATTAAAACACCTATTATCATAATAGGAACTGCAATAATACAAATTATAGTTGCTATCTTCAATAAAAAATCTAATATTCTTGCTATTTTTCTAAACCCCTTTTCTTCTTTCCTCATAAATTATCACTCCTTTTATCTTATATTAATATTATATTATGGATTTTAATATTTGTAAATAAATATTTAATGTTTATCATTAAATATTTAATTTAAATAGTTATATGAATTATTATTTGTTTTTTTGGATAAGCTAATAAAGGATAAAAAATGGAGGTGCATTATTATTGGATAATAATAAAAATAGACTTAAAGATCATCCTAAATCTAATGCAGAAAAAAGAAAAATGTATTCAGAAGCAGGCTCAGAAATTGGTATTGAAAATGGAGTGAAGAAAGGCTCAAATGGTAAGAAGTTTACCAAAAGATCAAAACTATCACATAATAAATAGGAGGATTCAGCAATATGACTAAAAAATCTAAACAAGCTAATAATAAATCTCATAATAATAGTCCTTATGGTAAAAAAGAACCTTCTACAAAAACAACATATAAATAATAAAGTTGGAGTGATAAAAGTTTTGTTTTCTCCGTCGACAAGCTCCAAGTCGACACAAAACTTTATCACCCCACCTAATAACAAAATGATGGAAATTATTTAGTATTTATAGGATTAGTTTTTAGTCTTTTTCGTAAAATTTATTATATAATTTCCTATACAATAATAAAGTATAATTTCCATCCCACTTTATTATTTATCTTCTTTAATTTAAACACATTTTCTTTTAAAAAAATTCTATTGCATTTGTATACACAATAGAACTTTTCTGAATTCTTATTTATATTTTTCCTGAAGATATTCTAAATTCTTAATATTTTTTTCTACAACTAAAGAGCTTTCCTTTTCATATTCTTCACATTCTTTGTTAATAATATCTAAAGTTTCTTTTTTAAGCTCTCTTTCAGCAAAGGTATAAACTACATTATCTTCTTTTTCAATGTGTCTATTAAGCAGATGGGTATAAGAAATAGCATTTGCTATTACATCAAGTTTTGCTTCATTATCTCCTTTTTTCACTTTTTCAAGAGCTTCTTCCAATTCCTTTATATATAATCTTCCTAAATCATGTTCAACTAACATTCCAAACTTAACAAGCTTTTCTGCTGGTCCACCAATTTCATCTACCATTCTATTAAATAAAATTACTTCTTCCTTACCATGATGATTTTTATCTGCATAATTCCTAACAAAATCTATAATCATTTCAAAATCAGAATAATTAATTTCTTTTCCATTTAAAATGCTAAAACATATTTTTCTTATTACTTCCAGCATTATTTTTATATTTTTATGCTCTTCAACCATTAATTTTATTCCATCCATGTAATCACCTCTTCTCTAAAATATGAATACCCTTATCTGTAATACTGTATTTATAATCTGTTTCACTGGCAAAGCCATTAATCCAAGCTACTCTAAGATCATTAAAATAATTAATATCTCCTGAAACCTTATCCCAGTAATCTTTATGTATATTTCTTTTTAACTTCCAAGTAATACAATTTTCATCCTTATTAAGAATTTCATTTATTCTATCACAAGGCATTCCCTCAAGCATATAATCAAAAATTAAATTATAAAAATCATCAATTGAAACCTGAGTCAATCCAAGTTTCTTCATAGTATTTACACCATTTTCATAAAAAACTTTTTCTATCTCTTTATCTTTTATAATATTGTTATTAGTAAGATTAGTAACAATAAAAGCTAATCTTAACTCAACACTAGTTATTCTATCTTGAAGCCATCCATGTATGTTATTATGATCAATTTGATTTTCTAATGGTCCTTCTGCAGGTTCCCCATATTTTAAATAACTTTCCTTTACTAATTCATCACTTTTATATCCCTTAGAAGTAGCTAATTCTATTATTTTATTTATAAGCTCCTCATGTAATTGAATTTTATTATATAACCAGAAATGTATTTTACCTAAAAATGCGCTCATATTTCCTCCTTAATTAATAGCTTCATTTAAAGCTTTAAGTAATTCAGTAACATTTATTCCATGAACCATAGACGCTTCTTCTATAGTTTCTGCTTGAGCTGATGGACATCCTATGCACCCCATACCAAAAGTAATTAATACATCTGCGCTTTCTGGATAATTTCTTACAACCTCACCAATAGTCATTTCTTTTGATATATTCATAAATATTTCCTCCTTAATACTAAAACCTTATTTTCCATTATAATATCACAGGAAATAATATATATCTGTAACTATTGTTACAAAGTTAAATATTCTTATCTTTTACTGAAACATAAGGATTTTCTTTATAATAATACCTGAATAGATAGTCCTTTGCTTCTTCTGCATAGTCTACCCCTATTCTTTTACTTCTAATTATTTCACCTTCCGGCTCCTCTTTTATCTCAAATTTTTTCCTTAAATCATTATCTATCTCTGATATATATAATTCTCCCCCAAAAAAGTTTTTATTATTTAAATTTTTAGAAATATCCATTGCGATACATAACTTTGAAGGACCTGACGTTAAATTAAGAATTTCCCTTTTGTTTAGTTCATTGTACTTTCTACCAAATCTATTTAATGCAATAGTATCTAATCCAATTAATGGTTCAACAGCTCTTATTAAAACTCCTTGAGGATTACCTTTAGTTTCTGTAATAGCATTTAAACAAACATATTTCCCATAAATGCTATATACATATATAGTTCCTCCTGGTTCATACATAGGCATAACCCTATTAGTTTTTCTATGCTTATAGGCATGAGCTGCTTTATCAAAAGCCCCTAAATAAGCTTCTGTCTCTACTATTTTACAGGCAACTAATTCATTTGAAATTTCATGTATTAATAATTTTCCAAGTAGCTCCTCAGCAACTTTTACAGTGCTTCTTTCATAAAAATTTTTATTAATTATTCTCATATATTCATCTATCCTTATTTTTTATTTTAAACCTATTATATAATACCACTTTATAAAATTACTTAAAGCTAAGAAGTAAGAAAGATCCAAGGAAAAACTATCCTGAAACCTAGGAATACAAAATTTAATTCTTATAAAAAATAGAGCTATAGCAAGCGAATTTTTTATCCACTAATGCCAGAGCCCTGTCTCATAATTTATTTTTATTGAGATTTATCTTCTTTTTTCCATTTTAAGTAATTATCAATTAATTGTGCAAGATACACAACACATAAAATAGCCGATATAATAATACTTTTTATGAAATTTCTCCCCATAGAAACAAGTAGTATTATTGTTAAAATCACAAATGGAGTGATCCATAAAGTTCTTATAAATTTCCCCTTGTAACTTAAACTTGAATAATCTACTTTTAATCCCTTATTATCCTTCATTAACCCATCCCCTTTCTTTAGTATTATACAGTATTTATCTTATTTGGTATATACTGAAATAAACTTGTTATGGGAAATTATGCTATAATAATCCTACAATGAGTATCTTAATGTCATTGCTTATTTTAGGTCCATTTCATTATTATTTATACTACTATCTAATAGTTTTAATATAAAATAATTTACAGCCTATATATATTTACTTAAAATACTTTCTTATTACAAGCAAAACTAAAAATTAATCCTCCCACAAATCCAGATAAATGCATTAATATTGAAACAGATGAAATAACAACACTTAGTCCAATCATTAAGATTATCGTTTCAATTTCACTTTTACATAATGAAAGCTTCTTTTTCTCTTTTATTGAATAAAAAAATAGTGCTGCGAATAATCCAAAAACTGCTCCACTGTTTCCAATATAAACCACATTATTCTTTGCAAAAATAATTAATGCTATTGCTACTGATATTTAAGAAAATAAGTAGATTAAAAATATTTTTATTGCACCTTCATATTTACTTAATTCCTTAACAACATAAAATAGGCTAATCATATTAATAAACAAATGAAAAAATCCACTATGAATAAATTGACATGAGAATGCCCTCCATAATTCATAAAAATTATTTACCTTTTGAAACCCTCCAATACTATAAAAATATTCACTATCCCTTAAAACATTGGATGAATACTCAACAGTAAATACTATAAAGTTAATAGCAATTATTATAAATATCCAATGTATTTTTCTTATTTTCATATAAACCTCATTCTTATAAAATATAAAAATATGTAATGGTATAAATTGTTAAATTGATAATAAAAACAATTAAACTATTATTACT
>JAAYPK010000106.1 GCA_012519845.1 Clostridiales bacterium | reverse complement strand
TGCTTAACATATTAACTTGTCCCTTAGATAAAGGGTTTTGTCTTAATATTTTTCTTTTAATATTAATTAATTTATGTAAAAAGATATTCTTGTTTTTATAATTATGCTTATTTATTTTACATATATCAGTATTTATATCATCTAAGGATAAAATCAAATAGGGAAGTTTTTCTTCAATAAGTATAGGATAAAAAAGGTTATATTTGTTATTTATATCATCAGTTTGTTTAGTAATGAATTTTACATTTTCAAAATTTTTCTCAATTTGATCTAAAAGATTTATAAATTCGTCGCATGTATTAGAACTCTCAATAGTTAATGCTAATATTCTTAAATTTAGCACATTTGTAAGGTAATTAAGAAGTAAAGTTGAGTCAATAGAACCATCATAAAAAATAGCAGCATCATATTTAGAATTTGCTGATTTATTTATTTTAGTAATTTCAGGTGACGGAATTAGGAAATTTTTCATAGTATTTTCATTAGAACATATAGGACATAATTCATTATTATCTAATTCTAAACCTGGTAAAACAAAGTCATTTAAGCCACATTTTTTGCAAAAATGGGCTTCTTTAATTGATTTAGGATATTCAATTAAATCATCTTTATCCACTATTATTTTTTCATCAATTAATTTTTGTATTTGTTTAGATATTTTATATGTAAATAAATCATAAGAACCATTCATATAAGTAACAGTTTCTAAATCCATAGCAGATAAATGGATTTTATTTTTAAAAGTATAGGGATTACTTCGTAATCCATAGAAATATATGTAATTATCTTGTATCTTCCATCTATTTTGTAAGATTGGACGCATTTAAAGTCCCCTTCTTCCTTTTTTATCTAATTATACCATTATAGATAAAAATTAAATTACAAAAAAATTAAATTGAATAAAATTCTTTTGTGATTTAGTCACAAAAGAATTATAATAAGTTTAATATAATAAGTTTATAGGATATAGTTATTACTAATTGAGGTGAAGTATGGAGAGTAATTTAGAAGCTTTGTTTCATGTTTATCCAGTATTGAAAAGAATAGAAAAAGAAAATAATGGAGTAATTGGGCAAAATGGAATTTTTAAAAAAGTATACGCAGATGAATTTGTAGTATCTAAATCAGAAGAAAGCTGTAGTGGTGTATTATTTGTTATTAAAGGAAACATAAAGATACAAAAAATAAATGCATTTGGGGAAGAAACTAATCTTTATAATATAAAAAGCGGAGAATTTTGTCATGAAGCTTTAAGCTGTTTATCAAATTTAGATTCTTTAAATATTGTAGGACGAGCAATACAGGATTCATATATTTTTATAATTCCCTTTAATATAGTAAATAAATATCTAATTGAAGATAAAGAATTTCTTTTGTTTATGTACAAGGATTTGCATAAAAAATTTAATGTTATACTTAAAAATAAAGAAAATTTAGTTCATGAACCTTTAGAAAAAAGATTAATAAAGTTACTAATAAGTAAAAAAAGCAAAATAATTTATGGTACTCATAATGATTTAGCTTTTGAAATTGATACTGCAAGGGAAGTGGTAAGCAGAAAACTAAAGAAAATTGAAAATTTAGGATATATAAAATTAGAAAGAGGAAAAATAATAGTACTTAAAGACTTAAAAGAGCTATTATAAGGAGGAAAAAAATTATGTTTGGATTAAATAAAATAAAGGTTATTAATGTTAATGATATTGATAAATTACTTGGTAAAATAGAATTAATAGATATAAGAGAAAAGGATGAATATTCAAGAGGTAGTATAAAAACAGCTAAAAATATACCAATGAGAGAGCTTTTAGATGAACCTGAAAAATATCTAAATAAAGATAAAGAATACTATATATTGTGTCAATCAGGTATGAGAAGTAACAGAACATGTTCTGCTCTTGAAAAAGAAGGCTACAAAGTTATAAATGTAGCTGGTGGTGTTGGATCCTATGTAGGAAGTCAAAGAAATAAATAACTACTGGAGGAGATATTATGAAAAAGAAAATATTAATAGTTGGAGGAGTAGCAGGAGGGGCATCTGCTGCTGCTAGGCTTAGAAGATTAAGTGAAGAAGATGAAATAATTATGTTTGAAAAAGGGCCTCATGTATCATTTTCTAATTGCTCCCTTCCTTATCATTTAAGTGGAATAATTGAAGAGGCTGATAAACTTGTATTAATGAACCCTAAAAAGTTTATGTCTCAATATAATATTGAAGCTAGAGTAAATAGTGAAGTTTTAAATATAAATAGGGATAAAAAATATATTACTATTAAAAACTTAATAACTGGAGAAGTTTATAAAGAATATTATGACAAGCTTATACTATCACCAGGTGCAAAGCCAATAGTGCCAAATATAAAAGGAATAGAAGAGGTAAATATATTTACAATTAGAAATGTAGTTGATATAGATAAACTAAATCAATATGCAAAAGCAGTTAAGAAAAAGGATATAGCAGTTATAGGCGGTGGATATATAGGAGTTGAAGCTGCAGAAAATTTAAGAAAAGCAGGCTATAATGTAACTCTTATAGAAGCTAGCAATCAAATATTAAAGCCTTTTGATTATGATATGGTACAAATTTTTCATAAAGAAATTTATGATAAAGGTATTAATTTAATATTAAATGACAAAGTGGAAAGATTTGAAAAAGAAAAAGTAATTTTATCTTCTGGTAAAGAAATAAGTACACAATTAGTAGTAATGGCTATAGGTGTAGCACCTGAAATATCCTTAGCAAAGGAAGCAAATTTAGAAATAGGTGAAACAGGGGCAATTAAAGTAGATAAAAATTATAGGACAAGTGATGAAAATATATATGCAGTAGGAGATGCTATAGAAGTATATAATTCATTAACTCATACAATGAGTAAAATTTCTTTAGCAGGACCAGCCTTAAAAGAAGGAAGATCTGTTGCTAATCATATTAATGGAAGAGAAACAATAAATAATGGATATATAGGATCATCAGCTATTAAGGTATTCGATTATAATGGAGCGGCAACAGGTTTAAGCGAAGGATTGATTAAAGCCTTAAACATGAAAATAAATTATGATATAGCTAGAGTTATATTATCAGATAAGGTTGGAATTATGCCAGATTCATCACCAATTCATTTAAAACTTATTTTTGAAGTTCCAACAGGAAAAATATTAGGAGCTCAAGGAATAGGAAAAGGAGATGTAACAAAAAGAATAGATGTTATAGGGACAGCAATAAAATTTGGTGGTACTGTTGATAGTTTAAGAGATTTAGAATTATGTTATGCCCCTCCGTTTTCTACAGCAAAAGATGTTGCAAATTATGCTGGATATGTAGCCTCTAATTTATTAAATGGTGATTTTAAACAAATAAATGTAGACAAGGTTAGAGAGCTAGTAGAAAACAAATCATATATAATTGATGTTAGGGAAAAAGGGGAATTTGCTAATGGACATATTATAAATGCCATTAATATCCCATTAAGCGAGCTTAGAGGAAGAATAAATGAAATTCCAAAGGATAAACCAGTATACTTGCATTGTAGAACTGGACAAAGAAGTTATAATGCAGCTTTAGCTCTTCAAAATTTAGGATTTAATAATGTTTACAATATTTCTGGAAGTTTCTTAGGTTTATCATTTTATGAATATTTTAATGATATAAGTATGGAAAGAGAAAAGATTGTAACTGAATATAACTTTAAGTAACAATTTATTCATAATTAATAAATTTAAAACACTTACTAAAACGAAAACTCAATTGAATTGGGAATTCAAATAAATGTAAGTGTTTTTTTTGACAAAAAATATGAATTATTTGTTAAACAATTTACATATTATTGTATTTGACAACATTAATTGGTATAATATTATTTGTAAGTACTTACAATTATGAAAAAAAAATCAAGGAGTGACAAATAATGAACAAAATCAAAAAATTAAAAAAAGTATCAATTTTAGCACTGACAATTTGTTTAATTGCAACGCTATTTACCTTTACCAATAATACTATTAAAACAAATGCAGCAACAACAAAAGTACAAATGTATTATTTAAATACCATTCCTAGATATCATAATTCAAGTTTACACGAAGTTTATGTAATATTAGATAGTAATGGAGCAAATAAACAAGTAACACTTCA
>JAAYPK010000010.1 GCA_012519845.1 Clostridiales bacterium | reverse complement strand
TCATTTGATTCTAAATTATGACCTAATATTTCATTTATTTTCTCTTCAGACATAAACATTGTAGCAAGCCATTGATAGTGCATTGAATCCATTGCAGTTCCTAAAAATGTTTTCTTTGCTGTTTCAAAAGGACCATATAATAACACAAAAGGTGCTGTAATACCTGTAAATATAATTTGAAAAATTAAAAAACCTATTAATAATTTAAAACTAAACTTTCTTTTTTTTCTAACAATAGCTTTCTTTTTTCGATTATTCTCTTCCCTCATTTCTTTCCTCTCAATCTATTTAATAATATTAATAATTTATTTGCAATTTAATCTGCTTTATTATACAATTTTATATTAATAAATTCAATAAAAGTAACTTTTTTTTAATATTTTTCAAAAAGAGGAGCAAAAAATGAATAAAGATTTACTTAGTGTTTTAAAAAACACAAAAGATTATATTTCCGGAGAAGAATTAAGTAAAATATTTAACGTTTCTAGAGCAGCCATTTGGAAACAAATTAATACTTTAAAGAATAAAGGCTATATAATTGAAGGACAAACTAATAAAGGATATAAATTAATTTCATCCCCAGATCTTATAGATATTAATGAATTTAATGATGAATTAAAAACAAATTTTATAGGAAAAAATTTATTTTATGTAAATAAAACAGAGTCTACCAATGAATTGGCTAAGAAAAAAGCTCCTTCTTCACCAGATGGAACTGTTATTTTATCTGAAATTCAAAGTGGTGGTAAAGGAAGACTAGGAAGAAGTTTTATTTCTCCTCAAGGTGGAATATGGACCTCTATTATTTTAAAGCCTTCAATTGAACCTATATATGCATCAAAATTTACTCAAGTAGCTGCTTGTGCCCTTATAAAAGTTCTTATCTCTATGGACATAAAAGCCTTAATAAAATGGCCAAATGATATATACCTTAATGGTAAAAAAATATGTGGTATTCTTACTGAAATGAATTGTGATATGGATAGGATAAACTATTTAATTATCGGCGTAGGAATTAATGTAAATCTATCTAAAGAGGTTTTTCCAAATCAAATTAAGTCAACAGCAACTTCCCTACAAATTGAAGAAAACAAATCTTTTAATAGATCAAATATATTAGCAAATTTTCTTAATGAATTTGAAACTCTATATACTAATGCAGCTAATAATAATGATTTTTCAGAAGTATTTAAAGTATGCAACAACAATTCAATTATTATTAATAAGGATGTATATTTAATAACCTCAAAAGGTAAAGAAAAGATTAAATGTCTAGGCATTGACATAGATGGTGCATTAATTGCAGAAGATACAAATGGTAATGTTAAAAAAATAATAAGTGGGGAAATAACCACTCATTTGTAAGACTATTTTAAATTTAAGGTTTGTAGACTGCTTCCTTTAGTTATTCTCTCTTCTTTATTAGTTTCTCTTTGGAGATAGAGAAGAACTTAACTCTTAGCTCTTCTCTATCTAATCAAATTAAATACAGGAAGAAAAAATAAAATTTAATACTCTTCTTATAGTAAATTTATATTATTTTCTTTACAAATTAATAAATTTCTATCATCCCAAATAGATGCTTGTACCTCACCTATATGGGCTTTTCTTAAGAAAAACATACAAATTCTTGATTGTCCAATTCCACCACCAATGGTATATGGTAATTTTCCTTCTATTAATTCCTTATGAAATGGTAGATTTAATCTGCTTAGTTCATTAGTTTTTTCTAATTGTTTTTTTAATGATTCTTCATCTACTCTAATGCCCATAGAAGATAATTCAAAAGATCTATTAAGAAGTTCATTCCAAACAATAATATCTCCATTTAAATTCCAATCATCATAATCAGGAGCTCTTCCATCGTGTTTTTTACCAGATTTTAATTTGTCTCCTATTTTCATAATAAAAACAGCCTTTTGCTCTTTACATATTTCATCTTCTCTCTCTTTAGGTGAAAGATTTGGATATCTATCCTCTAACTCTTGAGTTGTAATAAAATAAATATTATCTGGTAAATAAATGTGGTTATGAGTAATTTCATTACATACATATTTTTCTGTATCTTTTAGGACCTTGTATATTTTACCAACAGTTGTTTTCAATGTATTTTCATTTCGTTCTTCTTTATTGATTATTTTTTCCCAATCCCATTGATCTACATAAATAGAGTGTAGGTTATCTAAATCCTCATCTCTTCTTATTGCATTCATATCTGTATATAATCCTGCCCCAACTGAGAATCCATACCTTTTAAGGCTTAATCTTTTCCATTTTGCTAAAGAATGGACAATTTCTGCTGTTGTTTCAGTGGCTTTAATGTCAAATGATACTGCTCTTTCAACTCCATTTAAGTTGTCATTTAAACCAGAAGCTGCATCTACAAATAATGGAGCTGACACTCTAGTTAAGTTTAATTCTTTTGATAAAGCTTTTTCAAAAAAATCCTTTATTTTTTTAATATTAATTTCAGTTTCAATTAAATTACCTTGGCTTACATAACCATCAGGTATTATTAATCCGTCTTTTTTCATTTTCCCACCCCCAAAATATTATAACATATACATATCATTAGATGAAATTTATATAAAATTATGATTTAAAAAAAAGGAAATTGCAAATAATATTAATATAATTCCACTTAAATAACAACAATATTTTTTAACAAAATCTATTTTCCTTATATTATTGCTTATAAATGATGCTGCTATGCACATTGTAAATGTAATTAAGCCTATTAATAATGAAAAAATACTTAAAGATATTATATTACTTATATCCTTAAAAACAGAAAAACCAATAACTAAAGAATCAATACTTACTGATATCCCAAGGATTATTTTTATTGAGCTTTTAAGAAATATTGTTTCTTCTTTGTTCTTAATTCCATTTATTATCATTAAAATTCCAACACATCCTATTACAATTCCAGCAAAAGTATTGGATATTGGAGCAACATATTTTTGAAAAACATTTCCCATTGCTCCTCCTAAAAAGCATAATAAAAATTGAAAAAATGCACATGATAATGCATATTGAATTTTATCAATTTTAGATACTGCTGAATTGATTCCAATAATTACATTTATGCCAAAAGCATCCATTCCTAATGCTATACCTATTAATATAACTAAATATACTTCCATTTTGCTCTCCTTTTTTTACATATATATTTAGTAATATTTTTAGTTTTATTATTATATTACTTTTTTTTTAAATGACTTTATTTAAACGGATATTTATTGTATATTATTAATATAAAACTAAGGAAATAGTATAGCATAATATACTAAATATAATAAATAATAGAATGAGGAGTTTTGTTATGCCAAATTGTATAATTGCTCAGTCTGGTGGTCCTACATCTGTAATTAACTCAAGTGTTGTGGGATTAATTAAGGCTAATGAAGAATTTAAATTTTATGATAAAATTTATGGTGGTTTAAATGGAATAGAAGGAATATTGGATAAAAACATAATTGATTTATCTAATATTCCTCAAGAAGAACTTAATGAATTTAAATATACACCTTCATCTGGATTAGGTTCTTGTAGATACAAAATGAAAAATATTTCTGATTCTACAGAAGAATATGATAGACTTCTTGTAATTTTAAAAGAGCTTGATATTAAAACTTTCTTTTATGTTGGTGGAAATGATTCTATGGATACCACAGCAAAACTTGGTAAGTATGCAAAAAAAATGAATCTTGATATTAATTTTATAGGAGTTCCAAAAACTATTGATAATGATTTAATGCATACAGATCATACCCCTGGTTTTGCAAGTGCAGCTAAATTTATTGCTATTTCTGTTCTTGAAACTTACTTGGATTCTTCAGTATACATAAATAATGGAATTTTTATTTTAGAAACTATGGGAAGAGACACTGGATGGCTTGCAGCTTCTGCTTGCACAGCAAAATATTATGGAAATCCTGTTGCTGACTTTATATATCTTCCTGAAGTTGCCTTTGACTCAAAGAAATTTATATCTGATGTTCGTAAAAAATTCGAAGAAAACAACCACGTTTATATTGTAGCCTCTGAAGGATTAAAAGATAGTACTGGGAAATTCTTAACTGAACTTGATGTAGTTTCACAAGACAAATTTGGTCATGTACAATTAGGTGGAGTTGGTGATTATCTTAGAAACTTAATTTTAGATGCTGGAATAACTCCAAGAGTTAAAGCTTTAGATCTTGGTGTTCTTCAAAGATGTGCTATGCACTGTTCATCAAAAATTGATATTGATGAAGCCTATTTAACTGGTTATGAGGCATATAAATATGGAATGGAAGGTAATAATGGTTATATGGTAGCAATTAAAAGAGAAAATAATATACCATATAAAAGCTCCTTCTTCTTAGTTGAAGCTGATAAAATAGCAAATAATGTTAGGTACTTCCCTAAAAAGTGGATTAACGAAGAAGGTAACAATATTACAGAAGAAGCATATAATTATTTCAAACCACTACTTGGTGAGCTGCCAGATTTTAAGGTATTTACTAAATAAATTAGAGGCAATAAAGGATTTGTTTAAACTCTTTATTGCCTATTTTTATTGTTATCCTGCACTTCATACATATATAATATTGCAGGTAAAAAATAATAAGATATTATTAACCAGATATACTCTAAGAATACAATTTTAATTATCTTTATAGGAAGTATAATAAATACTATTGCTATTAATATATAATAACTTAAGGTAAGAACTTTACTCATCTTAGTTGACCTCATTAATCTCCCACAGTTTTCACATGGAACTACTGAAAAGGATTTCTGTTTTAACAAATAAGATACTGTAATATCATAATCACATCTCTTACACTTTCTACTCACTATATCTCCTCCAAAGAATGATATTAATTTTCTTATTATCTATTCCTTAGTACAATACTTTCAATAGCTCCTAAAAAATAATCAACTTCTTGTATTTCATTATACATACCAAAACTTACTCTTATCATTCCAGGCATTGTTACATTAGGATTCTTTAAGAATTCCCCTGCTTTTTTCTCGCTTATTCCCATTAGTCTTCTACAATATGGATGGGCACAAAACCATCCTTGCCTTATGGCAATACCATATTCCTTAGCTAATATTTCTGCAACATGTTGATGATCTCTATTTTCAATATTAAATACTGCTATTCCTAAAGCATCTTCATAATTGAATAAATCTCCATAAATCTTAATATTAGGAATACACATTAATCCATCTAACAACCTTTTCTTTAACTTATACTCCTTTTCTTCTATATTTTCGAATCCTATTTTAGATAACTCTTTTAAAGCCGTTATCATAGCTATAACTCCAAAAAAGTTTGGTGTACCTGCTTCATGCTTTTCTGGACTAGGTAAATAAATGCTCCTTTTATCCAATACTAAATTAACAGTTCCTCCACCTTCATTTGCCATTTCACCATTTTCTAATAATTCCTTATTACCTATAATGGCACCTGACCCAAAAGGAGCGTATAATTTGTGAGCAGAAAACACAATAAAATCAATCTCTTCTTCTTCAGAACTTCCACTCATATCTACTTTCATATGCGGTACAAGTTGTGCTCCATCAATTATAATTTTAGCATTATATTTATGAACTATTTTTGCAATTTTATTTATAGGATTTATATATCCAGTTACATTAGAAGCTCCTGTAATAGTTACATACTTTACTTTTCCCTTGTAGTAATTTAATTTTTCTTCTAATTCATTGATTTTTAGTCTCCCATTTTTATCAACTCCAATATAATCTACCTTACAGACCTTTCTCCAAGGTAAATCATTAGAATGATGTTCCATTCTTGTAGATAAAACAATTTCATTTTTATTTTTAATTAAAATTCTTGATAATTTATTAATTCCATCAGTAGTATTATTAACGTATATTACATTATATTTATTTTTATTCTTTACATTAAAAAACTCTAATAAAAACTGTCTACCTTCGTTATAAATCCTAGTTGTAATCTCTGCCTTTTGTCCTGCTCCTCTACCAATTGACCCATAATACTCACTATATCTTTCAATGCTTTCAATAACTTTCTTAAGAGGAGGTGTAGTGGCTGCATTATCAAAATTAATTGATCTTATATTTTCTTTGGTTTTTAATTGAACTTTACTGTTTATCCCTAATAACTCTTCCATTATATCCCCTCCAGTACAATATATTCGAAAAACTACTTAAATGTGAGTAATAGTTCTAAACTATTAAAATTATCATATACCTATAATAAAATATTCTATGGAGGAAATTTATGATAAATGATGATATGACATTTATTCCTTTTTCAACTAATTCAAATTTAGGTAAGGCTATAACAGGATGGATTCCTATTACTATTTACGGAATGCAAAATTTTATTCCTAAAGCACCTACTAAGGAAAACAATGTTAACAATATTGATTTTGAAGATAATCTATACCAATATAATCCTAATAGTCAAAGCGGCACTCCTTCAAATTCTTTAAATACTTTAAATGCACTTAGAGAATTTGATTTAGATTTGGATGAAGACTCTGATTTAGTAAGAGTTAACAATGCTGAAATTGATAGGATTTATAATAATATTGAAAAGAAATTTCCTGGAACCTTTACTTTATTACAAGCATATAATGTACCTTACCCTATTGCTAAACTACTTATACGTCGTACTATAAAATTATCATTGAATTATTGCAAGTATAAGGATGGTGAATAATTTTGTTCTTATTTAGAGAATCACTACCTGATTTAAAAAGTGACGTTAGATTTTTCCATGCTGCTCCTGGTGCTCCAAATATTGATTTATATGCAAATGGAAATCTTATAATAAGTAATTTAGCCTTTAGCAAATATACAGATTATAGAAAAATATCCCCCGGGAAATATTCTATAAATATTTATAAATCCGGCACCTACGATGATCCTATTTTATCTACTGATATAGAATTATTACCTAATACAACATTAACTATAAGCTTAATTTTATTAGAAAGTAAATTAGAATTATTTAAACTAAAAGACTTATTATCAACATATAATAAGGAATTAACTTACTTAAGATTTATTAATTTTTCCCCTACTTCACCATTATTATCCCTTTCCCTTCCAAATGGAGACAACATATTTAATGCTGTAGAATATCTTGAAACAACAGGATACAGTAATTTATCAGCAGGTATATACGATTTTGAAGTAACTGCCACTGGAGATACTCTTTTTAAAAAAAATATAAACTCATTAGACTTGGAAAATAATACATTTCACACAATTTATATTGTTGGATTAATTGATGATAAACCTAAATTGGGATACGTATTTTTAAAAGATGGCATATAAAAAATTCTCAAACCCACTAATGTAAGAAAAAAAAACTCTAAGGAAGTGCTTGCCCTTCCAAAGAGTTTCTATACTTTTACTTAATCACATTTAATTAAAGCTAAAATCTTTTTAAATAAAAAAGGTTTCATTGTTTCAATATCACTTGGCTCCTCTAATATTATAGAACTATAACACACACTTCCAACTAACTCAAAAACCATAAATAAAGTCATTCTTGCATCCTCTTCTGTATGCCCTATTCTTACTAATGCTTCAATAAATCCTTCAACTAATTCATTAACCTCCACATTTTCATCAGGTTTAAGAAGTGCTTTTCTATATATTCCTAAAGAGAAATTCTTATTGATTAACTTTAAAGATAGTTTATTTTCTTTAAAATAATTAATAACATAATCAATAAAAAATATAGTCATATCACCTATTTCAGTCAATTCATTTTTTTTCATTTCTACAAAAGCTTCTTTAATAATCTTATTACTTTTTTGTAAAATCAATTTATTAATGATATCATATTTATCTTTAAAATATAAATAAAATGTTCCTTTTGCCACACCTGCTTTCTTAACAATGTCATCAATAGCAGTATTATTGGCACCTTTAGTAGTAAATAATTCATAGGCAGCTTTAAATAATTGAGTTTCCTTTTCCTTCTTTTTTTGTATAACTTTACTTTGATCTTTAATACTCATATTATATCCACCTCTTTAGTAAATATTATATATTATAATAATCTTATATTTCAAATAAATCAATATTATTGTTATTTTTAAACTTTACATAGTATAATTAGTTATATACTTAACAATTAATAAGGAGTGTTACAATGATTGTATTAAGTTGTAAAGATTTATGTAAAAGCTTTGGTATAGATGAAATATTGAAAAATGTAACTTTCTCAATTAATGAAGGCGATAGAGTTGGTTTAATAGGTGCTAATGGTGAAGGAAAATCAACATTATTTAAAATATTAACTAAGCAACTATCTTATGATAGTGGAGAAATATTTATTGATAAAAATAAAACCGTAGGTTACCTATCTCAACATCTTGATTTAGATTCTAATAATAGTATTTTTGATGAAATGTTATTAGTTTTTTCTTATCTTACTGATTATGAAAAAAGACTTGCTAAATTAGAGGAAAAACTTAATGAACCCTATGACGAAAACAATTCAAAATATCATGAAAAACTAATTAAGGATTATACTACTTGCCAAGAATTATACAATATTCAAGGTGGATTTACATATAAAGGTGAAATTAATAAAGTACTAAAAGGTCTTGGCTTTACAGAAGAAGATTTTAATAAAGAGATTAACAAATTAAGTGGTGGTCAAAAAACTAGAGTGGCATTATGTAAATTATTACTTGGTTCACCTGATATTCTTCTTTTAGATGAGCCTACAAATCACTTGGATTTAGATGCTATTTCTTGGCTTGAAGAATATTTGATTTCTTATAAAGGAACAGTACTTGTTATTTCTCATGATAGATTTTTCTTAGATACTACTACTAATAAAACTTTTCAAGTCATTAATGGACATGTAAACTGCTATAATGCTCCCTATACAAAATACCTTGAATTAAGAGAAAAAGATTATGATACTCAATTAAAGGCATATAATCTTCAACAAAGTGAAATTAAAAGACAGGAAAAGATAATTGAAAAATTTAGATCCTTTAATAGAGAAAAAAGTATTAGAGCTGCTGAAAGTAGAGAAAAAGCTTTAGAAAAAATAGAAAGAATAGATGCTCCAGATAGAGAAAAAGATCCTTCAAAAATTAATTTTGAATGTTCAGTTAAAAGTGGTTACGATGTTTTACATATTGAAAATTTGTCTAAAAGTTTTGGAGACAAACATCTTTTTTCTAATTTGAATCTTGATTTGAAAAGAGGAGAGAAAATTGCCTTAATTGGTGAAAATGGTAGAGGGAAAACAACATTATTTAAAATATTAATGGATAAAGTAAAAGCTGATTCTGGTTTTAAGATATTGGGTGCTAATGTTAATGTTGGTTATTATGATCAAGAACAATCAAATCTTTCAATAGACAAAACAATATTTGATGAAGTTCACGATGATTATCCACATCTTACTAATTCACAATTACGAGGTGCTTTAGGAACATTTTTATTTAAAGGTGACGATGTTTTTAAAACTATAGATAAACTTAGTGGTGGTGAAAAGTGTAGAATTAACCTGCTTAAATTAATGCTTTCAAAATCAAATTTACTACTACTTGATGAACCTACTAATCATTTAGACATCCCATCAAGAGAAGCCTTAGAAGATGCTATTTTATCTTATGATGGAACCTTAATTGTTATATCTCATGATAGATATTTCTTAAATAAAGTAATAAATAGGATTATGGAATTAAAAGAAGATGGTGCTCATGAGTACCTTGGTAATTACAATTATTACTTAGAAAAAAAAGAAAAGCCTCAAAGATTTGA
>JAAYPK010000009.1 GCA_012519845.1 Clostridiales bacterium | reverse complement strand
TATCATTTTCTGTAAATAAAATCTTACTCATTAGCAACCTCCAATTATTGTTTTCATTATATAAAAAATACCTATAGACTTAAACACTTTTTTTATAAGTGTCTAGTCTATAGGTATCAGATTATTAAGGTGGTCTTTTTTTTTATTCTTTAGGAAATTATCTTTTTCTTGACAATGAGAATAATTATCAATATACTAATAAAGGTAAATGAGATTAATTATCATTTATACAAACAGCAAGGAGTGGCGTATGAAGAAAAGATATTTATTTCTGATTTTAATAATTTTATCTATAATATCATTATTTATAGGGGCTCATAGTATTTCAATTGGAGATTTATTAAGGGGAAATAATGATAAAATAAGCGTTTTTTTATTAAGTAGAGTACCAAGATTAATAAGTATCCTTGCATCTGGAGTATCGTTAAGTATTGCAGGTGTAATAATGCAACAAATTAGTAGTAATAAGTTTGTATCACCAACAACTGCAGCAACTATGGATTCTGCTAAGTTAGGAGTTTTAGTATCTACTCTTATTTTCACATCAGCAACTTTAGTTCAGAAAATGATAATTTCCCTTATATTTTCGTTGCTTGGAACTTTTATTTTTATGAGGGTATTAAAAAGAGTAAAATTTAAAAATGTTATATTTGTTCCTTTAGTTGGAATTATGGTGGGAAATGTAATAGGAGCAGTTACTGATTTCTTAGCTTACAAATATAATTTAGTTCAAAATGTTAGTTCCTTTTTGCAAGGCGATTTTTCAATGATCATAAAGGGAAATTATGAACTTATTTTTTTCACAATACCACTTATTTTTATTGCCTTTATGTATGCTAAGAAATTCACTATAGTTGCTATGGGAGAAGATATGGCTTTAAACCTTGGCATAAGCTATAAAAAGGTTATGCAAATAGGAATAATTATTATTTCATTAATTTCTTCTTTAGTTGTAATTACAGTAGGTAATATTCCTTATATTGGATTAGTTGTTCCTAATATTGTATCCATGTATAAAGGGGATAACCTTAGTAAGAACATAGGAATAACTGCATTAATGGGAGGAATATTTGTACTAGTTTGTGACATACTTGGACGAGTTATAATATTTCCTTATGAAGTTCCAATAAACTTAACCGTAGGAGTAATTGGTAGTGGAATATTCTTGTATATGATTATTAGGAGGAACAACAATGAAGGATAGAAAAAAATTACTGATACTTTCATTATTAGCTTTATCAGCAGTAGCTTTGTTTTTATTTTATGGGCTTAACAGTAATAATTATGAATATAACTTAAGCAAAAGAATTCCAAGAGTCATTGCAATAATAGTAACAGGAGGCAGTATTGCATTTTCTTCAATATTGTTTCAAACCATTACTAATAATAGAATAATTACACCAGGTATACTTGGTCTAGATTCTATGTATGGATTTTTACAAAGCTTTATGGTTTTTGTTTTTGGAACATCAAGTATAGTAATGACCAATTCAAAAGTTAACTTTTTACTTTCATTATTATTTATGATTGGTGGCATGTTTATTATATATTCTCTAATTATAAAAAAAGAAAAATTTAACATTTATGTTTTGTTACTTATAGGTACAATATTTGGTACCTTTTTTAGAAGTTTATCAACCTATTTACAGATTTTATTAGATCCGAATGATTATGAAACTCTTCAAAATAAGTTATTTGCTTCTTTTAGTAATATACATACTGAACTTCTATTAATTGTAATTATAATACTTCTTATTATGTTTGCATTTATATATGATGATTTCAAAAAGTTAGATCCCCTATTATTAGGACGTGAAAATGCAATAAATTTAGGAATTGATTATGACAAAATAAGTAGAAAGAGTTTTGTTATTATTGGAATATTAGTTTCTATTTCAACGGCTTTAGTAGGTTCTATAACTTTTCTTGGAATATTAGTTGTAAATTTGTCTTATGAGTATATTAGCTCTTTTAGACATAAATATTTAGTGCCTTGTGCTATTTTAATTAGCATTATTGCTTTAGTTGGAGGTCAATTTATAGTAGAAAAAGTACTTAATTATAGCAGTAAGGTTAGTATAATAATTAATTTTATTGGAGGCATATATTTTATTTATTTATTGTTAAAGGAGAATAAAAATGATTGAAATTAAAAATATATCTAAAAAATATGGAGACAAATTAGTGGTTAAAAATGTATCACTTAAGTTTGAAAATGGTAAAATTACTTCTTTAATTGGTCCTAATGGAGCAGGGAAAAGTACATTACTTTCTATGATAACTTCAATTATAAAGAAAGATGAAGGGGAGGTGATTATTGAAGATAAAAAACTTGAAGAATGGGATAAAAATGAATTAGCCAAAAAGGTTGCCATTTTGAAACAAGCTAACAATATAAATGTTAGGCTTAAAATCAGAGAATTAGTTGAATTTGGGAGATTCCCTTATTGTGAAGGTAATTTAAAGGAAAATGATATAGAAAAGATAAATGAAGCAATTGAGTATATGGGCCTTTCTGAAATTAAAGAGAGATATCTAGATGAACTTAGTGGTGGCCAAAGGCAAAGAGCTTTTATTGCAATGGTAATAGCACAAGATACTGATTATATTTTGTTAGATGAGCCTCTTAATAATTTAGATATAAAACATTCTGTGGAAATGATGAATGTTTTTAGAAAATTAGTTTTAGAGCTTAACAAAACAGTTATTATTGTAATGCATGATATTAATTTTGCTTCTTGTTATTCTGATAACATTGTTGTTATGAAAAATGGTGAACTTGTTAAGGTTGATACAACTGACTGTATTATTAATAAGGAATTATTAGAAGAAATATATGAAATAGATTTTAATATTCATAATATTGATGGTAATAAAATTTGTGTTTATTATTCAGGAAATAATGAAAAATGCAGTAATAAATGCTTAAGATTAAAAATGAAAGAGGAGAAAGAAGATGAATAAAAAAGTAATAAGTATAGTAGCAATAATTATTGTAGTCTTAATTGGAGGAGTATCTTTATTTAAAGGAAATAATTCAAAAAAGGCAAATAATGTGGATGAGGTAATTTTAATTGAACATAAATATGGTGAAACAGAAGTTAAGAAAAATCCAGAAAAAGTTGTTGTATTAGATTATGGAGCACTTGACATAATGAATGCTGCTGGAATTGATGTTGTGGCACTTCCAAAGGCAAGTTTACCTAAATATCTAAGTGAATATAATGATGATAAATATGTTGATATTGGTGGATTAAAAGAATTTGATATGGAAAAAATTAATGAATTAAATCCTGATTTAATAATAATTGAAGGTAGACAAGAAGAATACTATGAAGAATTATCAAAAATAGCACCAACAATAGGGCTTGGAACAGAAAACACTGACTTTTTAGGTTCTGCTAATAAAAATGGAGAAATTTTAGGAAAGTTATTTAATAAGGAAGAAATTATAGGAGAAAAATTAAAAGAAATTGCTGAAAGTTTAAATGATGTTAAGGAAAAGGTACTAAATGCTGATGTGGATGCAGCAACAGTTATGATAACAGATAGTTCATTAAGTGTTTATGGTGAAAAATCAAGATTCAATATGATTTATAATGAATTTGGATTTAAAATAAATGATGCTGGAGTTAGTGATTCAAAACATGGAGATTCAATTTCTTATGAATATTTATTAGATAAAAATCCAGACTATATATTTGTAATTGATAAAAATGCCATTACTAAAACAGAAAACACTACTGCAACAGATCTTATGAATAACGAATTAATAAAGAAAACTAATGCTTATAAGAATAATAAAATTATTTTCTTAGATCCAGAAGCATGGTATGTAGGCGGAAGTGGAATAAATTCTATTAATAAAAGAATAGAAGAAATATCAAATAGTTTATAACAGGATAGTGTTATAACTAGTTAGTATAGATATAGACCCATAATTTTTAATAATATATAATTTCTATATAATTGTATATTAGGAGGAATTTATGGGTACTTTATTTTTAATAATAATTTATTTAGCATTTATTAGTTTAGGATTGCCAGATTCCATTCTTGGGTCAGGGTGGCCAGCTATGAGAATTGAGCTTAACTCACCTTTAAGTATGGCAGGGGTAATATCTATGATAATATGCGGTTCTACAGTGATATCTAGCTTTTTTAGTTCAGTAATTATAAAAAAAATAGGAACAGGAATGACAACACTTTTAAGTGTTTTAATGACTGCTATAGCATTAATGGGTTTTTCCTATTCACAGTCTTTGATTTTTATAATATTATTTTCAATACCGCTAGGGTTAGGTGCTGGGGCAATAGATGCAGCTCTTAACAATTATGTTGCTAGACATTATAATGCTAAACATATGAGTTGGCTTCATTGTTTTTGGGGTGTTGGTGCTACTATAGGGCCAGTAATAATGGGACAATATATAAATAAAGACTCATCTTGGCGAGGAGCTTATTTTACAATAGCTATAATACAATTTATTTTAGTTTTTGTATTATTCTTTTCATTACCTTATTGGAAATCTTCAAAAACAGAAGGAAATAAAGAAATACATAAAGAAAGTAAAGTTAATATTCTTAGAATTGTTGGTATTAAACCTTCTCTTATTACATTTTTATTTTATTGTGGAGTAGAGGCTACTATAGGATTATGGGCAAGCAGTTATCTAATAAATGTTAAAGATGTTTCAATAAGTGAAGGTGCTAGATATGCTTCAATATTTTATTTAGGAATTACTATAGGAAGGTTTATTAATGGCTTTGTAACTATGATATTAAGTAGTAAGAATATAATTAGAATAGGATTAGGAACTATAGTTTTAGGAGCAATACTTTTAATGTTTCCTATGCCAATAGTAATATCTATAATTGGGATTATCTTATTAGGAGTGGGATGTGCACCTATTTATCCAAGCATGCTTCATGAAACACCTAATAGATTTGGAGAAGAAAATTCTCAAAAAATAATGGGGATACAAATGGCAGTTGCTTATATAGGAAGTACTTCTTTTCCAGTAATTTTTGGCTTTATATTTTCACATGTTTCATTAATGCTTTATCCATTCATAATAGGTATATGTGCTATTACTATGGTAATTTGTTCAGAAAAAGTAAACAATATTGTTAAGGTAATAGGGAAGAAGTAAGTTTTAAATCTTCCCTATTACCTAATTAAATATAGCTATTTTCTAAATATAGCAGTAGACCATTCATTATTTTGATGTTTTTCAATAAAGGTAAAATTATTTTTTTCAATTATAGCTTTAACTTCATCAAAGCTCCATTCTACTAAGCCTGATACAAGCAAGTATCCATTATCTTTAAGGTGACTGTTTATAAAATCCATAAACATTTTAGTTTCTTCTCCACCAATATTTATATAAATCCAATCAAATTTATCATTTATGCTAATGTTTTCATTTAATACATCCCCAACAATAACATTAATATTTGTTAAATCATTAAGTGAAGCGTTTAGGTTTACTTCTTCAGTAACATCACGAATGTCAAGGGCAGTAACCTTTGAAGCACCCTTTAATGCTGTAGCAATAGATAAGATTCCAGAACCAGTACCAATATCTAAAACTTTCATACCTGTAAAATCTTTAGAAAGAATAATTCTAAGAATGTCCTGAGTAGTTTCATGAAGACCTGTTCCAAAAGCACCTTGGGAAATAAAATTAATTTTTTTCTTTCCTTCTGGGATTTCATCATCAGGTGATGCTAAAACCCAATTATCATCAATTTCTATTGCTGGAATATAAAAATCATCATAATCATTTTCTTCCTCATATATATAGAAACATTCTTCATTAATAATAGAATCAAGCTTATCTTTAAATTCTTGTAAATCATCCTTATTACCTTGAAAAGCTACTTTTAAAGTTGTAGGCTCATCTTCCTTTTCAACATATCCATAACCATTGTTATCTGTTGTAATTTCAATGGGACTTTCATAAAACACATCATATATATCATTAATTTGTAATTTTTCAATAATGGAATCCACCATATTTAATGGCATTTTATAGCATAAAATAAACATAAAATATACCCTCCTATAAATAAATCATCTATAATATTATTATAGATAGGATAATATGTAAAGTAATATTAAGGAGAGGTACAATGAAAAAAATAGTTATTTTAGAAAGTAAGTCTTTAGGTGAAATTGATTATAGTCCATTAAATGAGTTTGGACAAGTTGAATTATATGAAGAAACAAGAAAGGATCAAGTTGCTGAAAGAATTAAGGAAGCTAATATAGTATTAACAAACAAAGTAGTGTTAGATGAAAGTAATTTAAAGAATGCAAGTAAACTAGAGTTAATATGTGAAGAGGCAACAGGTTATAATAATGTTGATGTTAATTATTGTGGGGAACATAATATTGCAGTTACTAATGTAGCAGGATATTCTACTTCTACTGTAGCACAACATACTTTTGCAACTTTACTTAGTCTGTACAATAAAATATCATATTATGATAATTATGTTAAGTCAGGAAATTATTCTAAAAATAAAATGTTCTGTGATTTATCAAAAAATTATTATGATTTAGAAGGAAAGACAATGGGTATTGTTGGACTTGGTGCCATAGGGAAAAGAGTAGCTAAAATAGCTGAAGCCTTTGGCATTAATGTTGTTTATTATTCAACTTCAGGTAGAAATAGTGATAAAAACTATAAAAGAGTAGAATTAGAGGAATTATTAAGTACTTCCGATATTATTTCTATTCATGCCCCTTTAAATGAAAAGACCTTAGGTTTGTTTAATTATGATAATATAAAGAAAATGAAGAAAAATGCTGTGTTAATTAATATGGGAAGAGGACCTATAGTTGTAGATGCAGATTTAGCTAAAGCAATTGATGAAGGATTAATTAATGGAGCAGCTTTAGATGTATTTGAAGTTGAACCTATAAAAGAGGATAATGAATTATTAAAGGTTAAGAATAAAGATAAATTAATCCTTACTCCTCATGTTGCTTGGGCTAGTGTGGAGGCAAGAAATAGATTATTTAATAATGTAATAGATAATATTAGAAGCTTTTATAAAGGGGAAAAGAAGAATAGGGTTGAAATACAAATAAATGACACAGAAATGAAATAATTACAAGTTAATATAATATTATAAGGTAAACACATATATTTTATAAAAATTAAGGAGGTTATGTTAATAAAAGGGCTTTTGCAAGATGAGTTTTCATTTTACAAAAGCCCTTTTGTTATAGTACATATTTTTTTATTGCTTTCATTACCCCATTTTTTGTATTACTTTCTGCAATGAAATTGGCTCTTTTCTTTATATCATTGTTGGAATTTTCCATGGCAAAGCTATAATAAGCTTTGTCTAACATTTCTAAATCATTATTATAATCACCAAAAGCCATAGTTTCTTCATAAGTAATATTGTCTAAATTTTGAATTTCTTCAAGAGCAGCACCTTTGTTAACTCCAAGGTTCATTATATCAAGCCATACATCACCAGATACTACAACCATAAGTTTATCTTTATAAATAGGATGTAAGATTTTGTATGAATTATTAGCTGAACCTTTAAAATCACAAATTGTAATTTTAAAAATATCATCATCAATATCAAATAAATTATCTACTTCAATTTTGTTTATATAATATTTATTTATTTCTTCAAGCTCTTCCCCTTTTAATGGTAAATGGTAAGCTCCTTTTAATCCACAAAGTAAAACTTGAATATCATCAATTTTTTCTAAGGATATTAAGAAGTCGTGTAGTAGTTCTTTGTTAATAATGCTTACTTTAGGAGGATTATTTTTTTCAACAATATAAGCACCGTTATCACAAATATAGTATAGCTCATCAGAGATGGGCTTGAAATCTTCATATAAAGTTGGATAAGGTCTTCCACTAGCAACTATAAACTTTACATTCTTATTATTTAATTGTTCTAATATGTTAAAGAAATCCTTTGGAAGTTTTCCGTTTTCATCAAGCAAGGTTCCGTCCATATCAGTTGCAATTAATTTAATCATTTTTGTATTCAACTCCATTTCTTAAGTTAATTAATTTTTTTTGCAGTTTTAACATCATCATTACTGCAAATAGTATTGCTATATCGTGCTTTTTCATATAACTTAGTAAGTTTTTTCATGTCTTCATTTTCTACATATATTTTATTATAAAGTTCTCTTGGAGTTAAGACTTTCTTTGTTAATTCTTTGTTCTTTTTTAATTTATTTTTATAAATTTTTCTTATTTTTATATTGTTATTACCTTTTATATTTAAAGTATCAAAAAAATATGAAGTTAATTTATTAGAATTATTTATGCTTTTATTTTTAGGATTAATAAATTCTATATTATCTGTTTGAAGTTTATTTTTCTTAAAATTATTTTTAAAGAAATTATAGATTAAATAAATAATAAAAATACAAATTGTTGCAAAAATAACAAAAGTAAAAAATTTATATATTCTTTGTGAAACTGCAAAATCTTCTTTAGGTGTTTTGAAGTCATAGGAGGTTATAGGAGTATCCTCAGTTGGAGTAAATTCGGGTAATTCTTTACTAGTACCTGTAATCAGGTAAATAATTTTTCTAAGAATAAATGCTATAGCACTCCAAATTCCTTGGAGTATTGCAAGAAATACATTATCTAGATTAAAGTAAAAACTTAGAATAATAACAATAAAAAATACAACAAATAATAAAAGTAACATTATCATATTGTGAGTAACAATTTCTTTTATAGGAAGATTTTTTAAGTGAGAGTTGTTATGAAAAAATCCAAGGATATTTCTACTGTAGTAATACAAAATATAAAATAGTATAAAGGCTAATCCTAGAAATAAAATAATCTTACTTAAATTTTCATTAGTAGATCTAGTATGGAGATACACTGTTAAGAATATTATTTCTGAGTAAAGATTAGGGGTAAATAATATTTGGTGTAATTTTTTATTTAAAAAATAAGTTAATGCAAAATATAACATAAAAATTATTGACATAATAAGAATAACTTTTTGTACCATTCCTATATTGAAAAATAGAATTGGAATAATAAAGGATAAATAACATATTATAATTAAAAAAATATTATTAATATATTTTTTTACAAAATATCCTAAAGAAATAAAAATAATTAATGAAATGGGAGCATATAAATTTATCTCATTTGGTCTTAAGACATAACATATTTCAATACTTATAACATAGAATAAAAAAAATTGAAGGAAGATAGAAAATATGTTGTTAATTATATTTAT
>JAAYPK010000105.1 GCA_012519845.1 Clostridiales bacterium | reverse complement strand
TCCAGATAATATTCCTTTAGCAAGGATTGTTATGGGACTGTCATTTGGAGTTGCCTTAAGCTTGGTCTTATTTGCTGGAGCAGAACTATTTACTGGAAGTAATTTTATTATGTCTGTTGGAGCATTAACAAAAGAAGTTTCTTGGGTAGAGGTAATTAAAGTTTGGATAGTAAGTTTTGTTGGGAATTTATTAGGCTCAATACTTGCAGGCTTAATGTTTGTTCAAACTGGATTAGCCTCTGGAACAACTGGAGAGTTTATAGCAAAAGCAAGTGCTTTAAAAATGTCTCTGCCAGTAAATGAACTGTTATTTAGGGGTATATTTTGTAATATGTTAGTATGTTTAGCTATATGGTGCAGTTTTAAATGTAAAGAGGAAGTATCTAAACTGATAATGATATTTTGGTGCCTTTTTGCCTTTATAACAACAGGTTTTGAACATAGTATCGCTAATATGACTTTACTAACAATAGGACTTGCATCTCCTTTGGGTCAAGTAGTTAGTATTGGAGGTTATGCTTATAATATTTTTGTTGTTACTCTTGGAAATATGATTGGAGGAGTAATATTTTTAGCAATACCATATTACATAATTTCTAGAAAACAAAAAGTAAATTAAGAAGTGTTAAAATAGAATATAGCTTTAAAGATAGAGAATTTAATTTTCGATTGTTTTTTCTAATGTCTTATTACATAATAGTAATAAGACATAAATTTTTTGGGAATATATTACATATGTTTTTTGAGAGGAAGTGTTATTAATGAATAAAGAAATTGTATCTACAAAAAATGCTCCAGCCGCTATAGGCCCTTATTCTCAAGCTATTAAATTAGGTGAGTTTATATTTACTTCAGGACAAATCCCTATAAATCCGGTAAAAGGAGAAATGGAAACTGAAATAAAGGCAGCTACTAAACAAGTTATTCAAAATATTAAGGGAATTTTAGAGGAAGCTGGCAGCAGCTTAGATAAGGTTATTAAAACAACAATCTTTTTAAAAGATATGAATGATTTTGCAGCAATGAATGAAGTTTACTCTCAATATTTTGGGGATAAGGCACCAGCTAGAAGCTGTGTTCAAGCAGCGAAATTACCTAAGGATGCGGTAGTGGAAATAGAAGCAATAGCTGTGCTATAAAATCAATTTAGACTAATATATTATAGAAAGAAAAGAATTTTTTGGGGGATTTATATGGTTAAAAAAAACTTTATGTTCATATTTAAGATAACTCTGATCCATGTGCTTACCTATATAGTCTGTGGAATAATATTTTCAATGTTTTTTAAGTATCAAGAATCACTTAAAGTTACAGAGGGCTTTAGGGATATGAACCATATTATGGTTCAGCTATCGCCAATTTTTCAAATTGTTAGAGGTATTTTATTTGGATTAGTATTATTATTAATAAGACAATCTTTTCATGGCAAAAAATATGATTGGTTAAAATTATGGTTAATTATAATAGTAATAGGAATATTTAATACACCAGCAACTGCACCATTTTCAATTGAAGAGTTTATTTATTATGAACCCTCCAATATAGCATGGAATTTGCAATTAGGTGGATTAGCAGAAATACTTATACAAACATTGCTATTTAGTTTTTTATCAATGA
>JAAYPK010000104.1 GCA_012519845.1 Clostridiales bacterium | reverse complement strand
GCTCATAACCGGTAGGTCCGGGGTTCGAGTCCCTGAAGGTCCACCATTATGGGGGTATAGCTCAGTTGGGAGAGCACCTGCCTTGCACGCAGGGGGTCAAGAGTTCGAATCTCTTTATCTCCACCATATTTGAAAGCCATGAATTTATTCATGGCTTTTTTTATTTTAAAGTATTAAAAAAAATGTTATTATTAATATATATATTGAAAGGAGTTATAATTATGGTGTATAGGTTTAAACAATTTATATGGGCAATAACTTCTATTTTTTCTAGTATGGATGATTCAATAGTTGAAAAATATTTAGATAATGATGAAAAAGTATTATTTAATAGATTAAATAAAATGGAAAAGAGTCATAGTATAAGAGTTTGTAATATGGCATTGAAAAATAATAAAAATAATGATGTAGATAAAAATAAACTAGCTAAAATCGCTTTATTACATGATATAGGGAAAAGTTATAAATCTTTAAATGTTGTTGATAAATCAGTGCTTGTTATTTTAGATAAAATAACAAGTGGAAGATTAAAAAAGTTTAATAAAAATAATAAGGTTGATATATATTATAATCATGGTAAAAAATCAGTAGAGCTATTACAGAAAATGAAAAAAGGGTATGATAGTGAGTTCATGGAGGCTATTGAGATGCATCACTATGTTTTAAATAATAATAATATATATCTTAAAATAATAAAAGAATGTGATGATAACAGTTAATAATAATTAATAAGGAGTATGTAAAGGTAGATATGGATTATGATATTTTAGTATTAGGTGGTGGAATATTAGGATGTTCTATTGCTTATGAGTTATCAAAATATAATTTAAATGTAGCATTAATTGAGAAAAAAAATGATATAGTTGATGACATATCATTTGGAAATACATCTATAATATATGATGGTTCAGAATCATTAGATGATACAACAGCATTATTAGAAAAAGAGGGAAGCCAATTAATAATTGAGGATTGTTTGAAATTTAATGTGAAGGTTAAGAAAGTAGGAGCTTTGAGAATATCTGCTAGTCCAGAAGAGAATTCTAATATAGAGCATATGTATGATCTTGCTAAGAAAAGGGAAATTAGTGGTGTTCACATTCTTAATAAAGATGAAACGAATTTAAATGTTGAAAATAAGGCACTTTATTCAGAAAACATTTATGAAATTAATCCATATGATTTAGCAATTGCTTATGGGGAAGTTGCTTGTGATAATGGAGTTATTTTTAGATTTCAGGAAGAAGTATTAAATATAGAAGAAATAACTAAAGGATTTAAAGTAACTACTAATAAAAATAAGTTTAGCTGTAAGGTAGTAATAAATACAATTTTCAATAAGGCAAATAATAAAGAAAATGATTCTACAAAGGTAGGTAAAAATATAACATATTTTTTAGTAAATGATGCTGAAAAAGATATAAAACATTTAATTATTAAAGATTTAAAGAATGATGAATTTATATTTTGTATGCCTAATTTATTAGGCGGTATCATAATGGGAATAAAAACTTATAGTAAACTTAGCATGGATAAGGTATTAGATTACTGTAAATATATAATTCCTGATATGAAATATGAAGATATAATTACAACGTATAATGAAGATAAACACAGTTCAATGATCATTGATTTTGCCGATATAGATCAAGGATATATTAGTGTTACAGGAAACCACTATAGCAAGATTACTTTAGCACCTGCTATATCAAAAATAATAATAGAAACTTTATCTCAAAAAATGAAAATAAAAAAGAAGAAGGGCTTTAATGATAAAAGAAGAGAAATTTATAGATTTAAAGATATGAATGATGAAGAGAAAAATGAAATAATATCAATAGATAAAAGATATGGAAATATTGTGTGTATATGTAATCAAATCACTGAGGGGGAGATTATAGATAGTATTAGAAGGCCTTTAGGAGCAAGAACTTTAGAGGGAATAAAGAAAAGAACAGGAGCAAGAATTGGAAGTTGTTATGGTTCTTATTGTGATAGAAAGATAATTAAAATACTGTCAAAAGAAATGGATTTAAATCCAAATGAAATTAATTATGATTCAAATGAATCTAAAGTATGGACTTGTAGAATAAAGGAATTTGAAGATGTTTAAGGAGAGAGTACACTTATGAAGGAAATTTTCACGGGTTTAGTTAGGATTAAGGGAAATAGTAAGTATAAAGTGGTTTCAGTAAAGAGTAGTAAAGAAGTTGACATAAAAATGTTTATTGAATTTTCTAAAGTACTTGGAAGAATATATGTAAGTCTACCAATAAACGTTGGTGATGTAATCTGTAGTAATATCTTAAATACAGGAATAGATATAGTTAGTACAAAAAAAATAATAAAAAATAGCTAAGAATTTTTTATTGAATATTTATAAAAAATATGATAAATTTTTTATGGGTGGTATTTCATGGAAAGCTACACCAAAGGTAATATTTTTTTATTTGAAAGCTCATATCTTTTTGAATGAGACTTATAGACTTATAGTATCACACTCTTTTATTTTGAGGTGATATAATGAAAATTGGATTTATAGGAGCAGGAAAAGTAGGTTTTACATTAGGAAAATACTTTACCTATAATAATATGAAAATAATAGGTTATTATAGTAGGAATGTCCTGTCAGCGCAAGAAGCAGCAACTTTTACAAAATCAAATTATTTTAAAAGTATTAATGAACTTATTAAATTAAGTGATACTATATTTATTACAACACCTGATATAGAAATAATAAATATATGGGAAAGTATTAAAAAGTTGTCTATAAAAAATAAAATTATTTGCCACTGTAGTGGTTCATTATCTTCGGAAATCTTTTCAAATATTGAATACTATAATTCTTATGGTTATTCAATCCATCCAATGTATGCATTTAATGACAAGTATAATTCTTATAAAAATTTCAATGAAGCAACAATATCAATAGAAGGATCTATGGAAAAAATAAATGAATTAGTTTCTTTATTTAATAACCTTGGAAATAATACAAAGGTTATTTCGAAAAACGATAAATCACTGTACCATTTAGCTTCTGTATATGTAAGTAATTATGTATTTTCTTTATTTAAAATAGCTATAGATTCTTTAAAAATATGTGGATTTGATGATGAAGAAGCATTTAATTCATTGTATCCATTATTATTAAATAATATTAAGGCAATTGGTGAAAATGGGATAGTTAAAAGTTTAACAGGACCAATTGAGAGGGGAGATACTAATACAATAAAAGGTCATTTAAGTTGTTTAAAGGATAAAGAGAGAAAATTATATAAGTCATTAGGCGAAAAATTAATTGGTATTGCTAAATTAAAAAATCCAGAAAGAGATTATAGCGAAATAATTAAATTATTAGGAGGGGGATTATGAAAAATACTGTTGTAACATTCAAAGATTTAAAAAGCAAAAAAGAGAAAATAACAATGTTAACAGCATATGATTATTCTATTGCAAAATTAATTGATGAGTCTGGAATCAATGCAATTCTTGTAGGGGATTCATTAGGAATGGTTTGTTTAGGTTATGAAGATACTTTATCAGTTACTATGGAAGATATGTTACATCATACTAAAGCAGTAGCAAGAGGAGTTAAAAATTCATTAATAGTTGCAGATATGCCATTCATGTCTTATCAGGTTTCTGTTAGTGATGCTATTAGTAATGCAGGAAGGCTTATAAAAGAAGGACATGCACATGCAGTTAAACTGGAAGGTGGAAAAGAGGTCATTCCACAAATTGAAGGAATAGTTAAAGCTTCAATTCCGGTAATGGCACATCTAGGATTAACACCACAATCAATTAATTCTTTTGGTGGTTTTAAGGTTCAAGGAAAAGATGAGGAAGCGGCAAGGAAGTTATTAGAGGATGCTAAAGCTGTAGAAAAAGCAGGCGCATTTGCAGTTGTCTTAGAATGTGTACCTGATAAATTGGCAAAATTAATTTCAGATACAATTTCTATACCAACTATAGGTATTGGTGCAGGATCAGGATGTGATGGACAGGTTTTGGTTTATCAAGATTTATTAGGAATGTACTCTGATTTCACACCTAAATTTGTTAAAAGATATGCAAATATGGGAGCGTTAATTAAGGAAGCATTTGAACAATATAGCTCAGAAGTGAAAAATGGAATTTTCCCAGAGGAAAAGCATACTTTTAAAATTAGTGATGAAGTAATAGAAAAATTATATTAATTGGGGGAAATAATAATGGAAATTTTAAAAACCATAAGTGAGGTTAAAGATAGAGTTTTTAAATGGAAAGAAAGTGGTTTAAAAATAGGATTAGTTCCTACAATGGGGTATTTGCATGAAGGACACAAAAGTTTAATAAAAAAAGCCATAGAGAATAATGATAAAGTAGTAGTAAGTATTTTTGTGAACCCAATTCAGTTTGGTGTTGGAGAAGATTTAGAGAGTTATCCTAGAAATTTAGATATGGATAGTAAATTATGTGAGGAATTAGGTGTAGATATTATATTTAATCCTAGTAAAGAAGAGATGTATTTTGATGATTTTTGTACTTACGTTGATATGAATGGACTAACAAAAGGATTATGCGGTAAAAGTAGACCTACACATTTTAGGGGAGTTTGTACAGTTGTTTCAAAATTATTTAATATAGTAACTCCAAATAAGGCCTACTTTGGAGAAAAAGATGCTCAGCAATTAGCGGTAATAAGAAGAATGGTAAGAGATTTAAATTATAATATTGAGATAGTTGGATGTCCTATTGTTAGAGAAAGTGATGGACTTGCTAAAAGCTCTAGAAATACTTATTTAAGTAAGGAAGAAAGAAAAGCAGCAACAATTTTAAATAAATCTTTATTGCTAGGTAAGGAAGCTATTAAGAACGGAGAAAATGATTCTAATAAGGTTATAAAACTAATTACTGATAATATAAATAAAGAAAAATTAAGTAAGATAGATTATGTTGAAATAGTAGATTCATTATCATTAGAAAGTGTGGAAAAAATAGAAAAGTCAGTTTTAGTTGCTATAGCTGTATATATCGGCAAAACAAGATTAATAGATAATTTCACATATGAAAAATAGGAGGGACTATATGAAGGTAACTATGCTAAAAGGAAAAATACACAGGGCTACTGTTATTCAAGCTGAATTAGATTATGTAGGAAGTATTACTATTGATGAAGAATTATTAGAAGCATCTGGTATTTTGGAATATGAAAAGGTTCAAATTGTAGATATTAATAATGGTAATAGATTTGAGACCTATACTATTTCTGGAGAAAGAGGATCTGGAATGATTTGCTTAAATGGAGCAGCTGCAAGATGTGTTAGCACAAATGATAAAATTATAATTATGTCATATTGTGAAATGGATAATGAAGAGGCAAAGGAGCATAAGCCTAAGGTAGTTTTTGTTGATGATAATAATAAAATTGACAAAGTAACTAATTACGAAAAACATGGAAAGCTACAATTTTAAATCTAAAAAGCTATTGACAATTATTATAGATAATTGATATAATACAATTCGTAGCGATGGAGAGATGGTCGAGTTGGTTTAAGGCACCGGTCTTGAAAACCGGCGTACCTTTGCGGGTACCTAGGGTTCGAATCCCTATCTCTCCGCCATTAAAACTTCTAACAGTTAGTTAGAAGTTTTTTCTTTTTCTAAAATAAACTTAGCAACTGAGTTATCAGAATTTAAACCAATTACTTTAGTTGAAATATTTTTAAGCTCATTTATTCCGTTTTCAACTGAATAACACTCATCTGAGATTTTAAACATGGGTATGTCATTTGCATTATCTCCAAATGTTATAAGTTTATCGAAGTTATACTTATTCTTAAGAAGTGTAATTGCTTTTGCTTTTGAAGAATTTATATCATAAATTTCAAGAATGTATATCCCAGGATTATATATATCACTGTACATTGTTATTGAAATGCCTTCTAAGTTTTTAATTTTATCATATAATGATAAAACTTTATCCTTATAATCTAAAATTGTAAAATACAATATATCATTTTCTAAAGAAATACTTTTATTTATAAAGGATTTTAGTGAACTATTTTTTCGTTCATTATAAAACTCTATTTGATATTTGTTTAGTAATTTATCATAGAAAACAAATAAATGATTGTTTTTTATTGAATAAGTGAAGGCGTTTATATTTTCATTTTTAATTATTGTATAAATTTTCTTTATTAAGTGTTTTTTTATTGGATTATAATATATATATTCTTTTTTATTTAATGAATATATAGCTGAACCATTCATAGTTATTACAGGAAGATTAAGTTTTAGTCCATCTAATATATTAACTATGGTGGCGGGAGTACGTGCTGTAGCAATTGTAAAATTAATATTATTATTAGTAATCAAATCATTTAATATTTTTTTACTTTCAGATAATAATTTAGCATTAGTATCAAGTAATGTACCATCTAAATCTGAAATATATAAGTTCATAAATAAAACCTCCTATTAGGATATAGTAATTATACATTAATAATGTATTTTTTTGAAATATATCTTGAATAAAATAAAAAGTTTCAAAATATTGTTGACAACATATATTAAAACTTGATATAATACAATTCGTGGTCATGGAGAGATGGTCGAGTTGGTTTAAGGCACCGGTCTTGAAAACCGGCGTACCTTTGCGGGTACCTAGGGTTCGAATCCCTATCTCTCCGCCATTAATATTTTTATAATATAGAGGGCACATGGAGGATTACTCAAGTGGCTGAAGAGGCGCCCCTGCTAAGGGCGTAGGTCGGGTAACTGGCGCCCGGGTTCAAATCCCGGATCCTCCGCCAAAAAACATCTAACTATTGTTAGGTGTTTTTTTAGTATTTAAAAATATAAATTGGTGTATAATTATAATAACTAGTTTTTTGGAGGAAATCATTTTATGAAGACATTTACTTATACTGATATTGATGATAAAGAGATTTTCGTTAGAAAGTGGGATGAATGTGACAAAATAAAAGGAGTAATACAAATTGCTCATGGTATGACTGAAGAATCATCAAGATATGATTATGTAGCTAAAAAGTTGAATGAGGCAGGATTTATAGTTTATGCTGAAGACCACAGAGGGCATGGAAGAACAACCAAATCAAGAGAGGAACTTGGATATATTGCAGATATAGATGGATTTCATTGGATGGTAAATAATTTAAAGCAATTAAATAACATAATAAAGAATGAGTATCCAGATATCCCTAAAATTTTATTAGGACATAGTATGGGATCATTTTTGAGTCAAAGATATGCAGAATTATATCCTAGTAGTATAGATCTTTTAGTACTAACAGGATCAAATGGTAAGCCAAATAATATAACAAAAGTAGGAATGAAAATTGCAGAAAGAGAAATAGATAAGCATGGTAGAAAATATGTTAGTAATTTATTGAATAGGTTAGCTTTCGAGTCATTTAATAATAATTTTAAACCAGCTAGGACTAAATATGACTGGTTATGCTCGGTAGATGAAGAGGTAGATAAATATATTAATAATGAGTATTGTGGATTTAAATGCAGCGTTTCTTTTTATTATGATCTTATAAATGGATTATGGACTATACATAAGAAAGAGAACCTAAAAAATATACCAGAATCTTTACCTATATATATATTTTCAGGTGATAAAGACCCAGTAGGTGAAAATGGAAAAGGTATAATTAATTTGTATAACACTTTAAGAGCTTTAGAAATAAAGGATGTATCCTATAAATTATACAAAGATGGAAGACATGAAATGTTTAATGAATATAATAAGGACGAGGTACTAAGTGATTTAATAAATTGGCTAAATGAAAGAATATAAAAGGGGTATTAAATGGGGATTAGATTTATTTACGGTGTAGCAGGAAGTGGAAAAAGCACTTTTTGCATTAATGATATAAAGAAAAAGTTAGAAAACTCAGATAAAAATAAATTAATATATATTGTTCCTGAACAATATACATTCCAAAGAGAAAAGATGCTTCTAAGTAAAGTAGGAGAAAGTGGTTTATTAAGAAGTGAAGTAATTAGTTTTAAAAGAATGGCTCATAGAGTATTTGAAGAATGTGGTGGAAGAACTAAGACTAATATATCTGATTCAGGAAGAAGTATGCTTATTCATAAGATATTAGAAGAAGGAAAGGATGAATTAGTATATTTCAACAGAATATTTAAAGAAAAAGGCTTTACAGATGTAATATCAAGAACTATTACTGAATTTAAGAAATATAACATTAATTCAGAATTAGTTTATGAAAATATTGAAGGAATTCAAGATGAGGAGTTAAAGGATAAATTAAAAGATTTATTCCTAATTTATAATAGATTTAATGATAGCTTAACTAATAACTTAGTTGATGGAGATGATGAATTAACCTTATTAGCAAAGAAATTGGAAAAGTGTTCTATTTATGATGATGCGGAAATTTGGTTAGATGAATTTACTACATTTACTCCTCAGCAAATGGAGATAATCAGAAAACTATCTAAAAGATGTAGAAATATAAATATTTCTTTATGTATTGATACATTAACTAATGGAAAAGGTAATCAGATAACAGATATCTTTAATGTTACTAAAAATACAGAAAATCGTATTTTAGCTCTTATGAAGGAAGAAAATATAAAATATTTAGAGCCAATAAATTTAAATATTAATGAAAATAATAGATTTTCTAATAGTAAAGAACTTTCTTTTTTAGAGAAAAGTCTTTTTAACTATTCTAATAGTAAAAATTATAATGAAAGTAATAAAGATATTAAGTTATATAAGGCTAATAATTCCTACGATGAAATAGAATATGTTGCAAAAGAAATATTACATTTAGTTAGGGATAATGGATACAGATATAAAGATATATCTATTGTATGCAGAAACATAGATGAATATGAAAAAGTAATAGTTGTTGTATTAAATGAGTTTAATATCCCATTCTTTTTAGATAAAAAAATAGATATTTTAAGTAATCCCTTAGTTGTATTAATTTTATCTTCTTTAGAAATAAGTATTAAAAATTGGTCTTATGAAAGTGTGTTCAAATATTTAAAGAGTGGATTAACAGGGATAAGTAGAAGAGAGATAGATATACTAGAAAATTACGTACTAGCAAATGGAATAAAGGGATTTAAGTGGACTCAAGAATTAAATGAAGAAGAGGATATAGAATATGATCCAATTAAAATAATGAAAAAGGTAAGAGAACCATTAATTAATCTCCATAAAGCAATTGGGGGAACTAAAACTATTAGAGAAATATGTACTGCTATCTATAAATTCCTTCTTAAGTTAGATGTATTTAACAGAATAAATATATGGATTGATTATTTTGAAGATAATAAAATTCAAGATAAAGTTAAGGAATATGAACAGGTACCTGAAATAGTTATGGAAATATTAGATCAAGCAGTTGAAGTCATTGGAAAAGAAAAAGTTCAGTTATATGAATTTTATAAGATATTAAATAGTGGATTTGAGAGTAAACAAATAGGTGTTATTCCAGTTGCTTTAGATCAGGTTAATATAGGTGATATATCAAGAATAAAAGGAAGAGATGTAAGAGCTTTATTTGTTGTAGGAGTAAATGATGGTGTACTTCCAGCAATAAATAAAGAAGAGGGTATATTAAGTGATAAGGATAGAGAAATACTAAAGGATAATGGAGTAGAGTTAGCATCGACAAATAAAATTAAAACGTTTGAAGAACAATTTATGGTTTATACTGCTTTAACCTTAGCAAGTGATTTATTAATAATAACGTATAAAATGGCTGATTTTGATGGGAAATCTTTAAGACCTTCAATTATTATTCCTAGAATAAAAAAGATTTTTCCAAAATTAATTGAGGAAAGCTCCATAAATAATTTAGGAGAAAAAGAGGATTCTTATTCAAAAGTTACTGCTAAAATTCCTACATTTAATGAAATGATTTTAGCTTTAAGAAGAAAAATAGATAATGAAGAAACCGAAGATTATTGGAATCAAGTTTATAAGTGGTTTGAAGATAATTATAAGTTAGATAATAAAACTGCTCATATTTTGGCAGGTTTAAGGTATGAAAATAGTGGAGAGATAGTTCCAAAAGAAAAAATAAGAAAATTATATAGTACAGATTCAGGAAAGCTACTTTTTAGTGTTTCTAGATTAGAACAGTATGCTAATTGTCCCTTTGCATATTATGTTAAGTATGGTCTAAAAGCAAAAGATAGAAAGATATATGAATTTTCAGCACCAGATATAGGATCTTTCATGCATGAAATATTAGATGAATTTACTAATAAAATTAGAAGAGAGAAAATATCTTGGGGTGAGTTAAATTCGGAAAGATGCAGGGAAATTGTTTCAGAGTTAATTTCTACTAAGTTAAAAGAAGATTCTAAATCAATTTTAAATAGTAGCAAAAAATATAATTATTTTACTGACAGATTTAGAAGAGTAATTACTAAGTCGGTATCTATTATTTCTGATCAAATGAGAAAAGGACAATTTGAGATTTTTAGTAATGAATTTATTTTTGGTAATTACCGTGATGGCGAACCTATTACTTTAAATTTGCCATCAGGTGAAGAAGTATATTTAACAGGTAGAATTGATAGAATAGATACTTTAGATTTAAATGAAAATACCTATATTAGAATTATAGATTATAAATCAGGGGCTAAAAAGTTTGATTTAAATGAATTATATTATGGACTACAAATACAGCTATTAGTATATTTAGATGCTATACTTAGAAATTCTAAAAGTATATTAAAAAAGCAGGCAGTTCCAGGAGCAATCTTATATTTTAAAATTGATGACCCTATAATAAAAAGTAAAACAATGCTTCAAGATGATGAAATTAATAAGCAAGTATTAGATAAATTAAAAATGAATGGATTACTTTTAAAGGATGCAGAATTAGTAAAGGCCATGGATAACGACATGGTGACATATTCATTGGTTATTCCAGCTACATTTAAAAAGGATGGAAATTTTTCATCAAATAGCTCAGTAATTACTGAAGAGGAGTTTAATTTGCTTAGAGATTATGTCAATGAGAAAATGATTGAGTTATGTGAAGAAATGCTAAGTGGAGTAATTAAAATAGAACCAATTAAAAATGATAAGAAGGTTTCTTGTGATTACTGTGATTATTCTTCAATATGTCAATTTGATACTAATTTAAAAGAAAATAATTATAAAGTAATGTTTAAAAAAAGTGATGATGAAATTTGGAGTAATATAAGAGAAAAGGTAAAGAAGGAGGATAATGATGGGAGAAACTAAGTGGACTAAAGAGCAGCTTAGTGCAATTGAAACTAGAAAATGCAACTTATTAATTGCTGCTGCTGCCGGATCAGGAAAAACTGCAGTTTTAGTTGAAAGAATAATTAGAATAATTACTAATGAAGCTAATCCAGTGGATATAGATAAATTATTAGTTGTTACTTTTACAAGTGCTGCAGCTGCAGAAATGAGAGAAAGAATTGCAGAAGCAATTACTGAAGCCTTAGAAGCTAATCCTAATTCTAAAAACCTTCAAAAACAATTAACTCTTTTAGGTAGAGCTAATATTACTACAATGCATTCTTTTTGTTTAGATATAATAAAAAATAATTTTAGTGTTATAGATTTAGATCCTTCTTTTAGAATTTTAGATGAAACAGAAGGTGTTTTATTAAAATCTGAAACTTTAGAAGATTTATTTGAGGATAAATATGATGAATCAGATGAAATGTTTTTAAATTTAGTAGATGCTTATAGTGGATCTAAAGATGATGAGAAGCTTAAGGAGATTATTTTAGATTTATATAGATTTTCTATGAGTGGACCATGGCCTGAAAAGTGGCTAATAGATAAAAGTGAAGAGTTTAATATAAATACTCTTGAGGAATTAAACAATAGTGTATGGGTAAAAGTATTAAAGGATAATATTAGAATTGAAGTAGAAGGTCTTATTAGTATGGAGCATAAGGCTATTGAGCTTTGTAATGAAACAGACGGTTTAGAACCTTATATAGAAAATTTTAACTACGATATTGATTCCTTAACTAATATACTATTTAATACTGAAAATTCAATTGAGGAAATATATTTATCTTTAAATTCTATAAGTTTTACGAAATTAAAAACAGTTAAAAAGAATAATGTTTCCGATTTAAATATTCAAGAAACCGTAAAGGGAATAAGAGATGATGTTAAAAAGAAAATTACAAAGTTAAGAGAAGATGTATTTTCAATGGACCCTTCTTCTATGTTGGAATCAATAAAAGAAGCGTATCCCTATGTAAAAAAATTAACAGACTTAGTTATTGAATTTAATCATAGTTTTTCTAAAGCTAAAAAAGAAAAGGGTGTTATAGATTTTAATGATTTAGAGCACTTTTGTTTAAAGATATTAACTAGTGAAAAATCAAATGTATCCAATAACTTAAAGGAATATTTTGATGAAGTATTAATTGATGAGTATCAAGATTCTAACAATGTACAGGAAGCTATTATTGATTTAGTATCTAGAAAAAATACTGATGATCCAAATGTATTTATGGTTGGAGATGTTAAGCAAAGTATATATAGGTTTAGGCAAGCTAAACCAGAGTTGTTTTTAAGCAAATACAATACTTATTCAAAAGATGAAGGAAAAAATAGAAAAATTCAATTATTTAAAAACTTTAGAAGTAGAGAAGAAGTAATTAATGGTGTTAACTTTATTTTTAAAGAAGTAATGTCTGATACTGTAGGAGAATTAAAATATAGTAATGAGGAATCATTAAATTTAGGGGCATCCTTTCAAAAAGTAGAAAATGACAAATATATAGTTGGTGGAGATGTAGAATTGCATGTAATAGACAAATCTTATGAGGAGAAGGAAAGTATTCATGAGGAAGAGGATATAGATGCAATTACCTTAGAGGCAAGATTAGTTGCAAAAAGAATTAATGAATTAATGGCAACAGATAAAAATGGCAGCAGATTTATGGTTTTTGATAAAGTAACTAAGGAATATAGAAGAGTTAAATATAAAGATATTGTTATTTTATTAAGAGCTACAAAAAATTGGTCAGAAATTTTCTTAGATGAAATAGGTTCACAAGGAATTCCTATATATGCAGATACATCTTCAGGATATTTTGAATCAATTGAAATAAGAACCATAATGTCACTTTTAAAAGTAATTGATAACCCAATGCAAGATGTACCTCTTTTATCTTTATTAAAATCTCCTATTATGAATTTTACAGCTGAAGAATTAGCAGATATAAGGTTAATTAATAAGGATAATTATTTATACGAAAATATTGAGATTATTGCAAATAATAATAGTAATGATTCACTTGGAGAAAAATGTGTTGGATTAATAAATAAATTAGAAGAGTGGAGAGAAAAATCTCTCTATACACCTATAGATGAATTTATATGGTTTTTATATATGGATACTGCATATTATGGATATGTTGGTGCAATGCCAAATGGCGTGTTAAGACAGGCTAATCTTAGAATTCTATTTGAAAGAGCAAGGCAATATGAGAAAACAAGCTTTAAAGGATTATTTAATTTTGTTAATTTTATAAATAAATTCAGGAAATCTTCTGGAGATATGGGAAGTGCTAAGATATTAGGAGAAAATGAAGATGTTGTAAGAATAATGAGTATTCATAAAAGTAAGGGATTAGAATTTCCAATAGTATTTTTATGTGGTACAGGTAAACAATTTAATTTAATGGATTTAAATAAGAACATCTTATATCATGATGATTTAGGAATAGGTCTTGATTTAGTGGATTTGAAAAAGAGAGTAAGTGTTAGTACTTTACCTAAAGAAGCTATAAAACAAAGAATAAAGCTTGAAACACTATCTGAAGAAATGAGGGTATTGTATGTGGCTTTTACAAGGGCAAAAGAAAAGTTAATAATTACAGGTTCTACTTCTGATATTAATAAGTGGGCTAAAAAATGTGTAAATGCTGCATCTCTTGATAATAATATTATTTTGCCATCAGAAGTTCTTAAAGGTAAGTGTTATTTAGATTGGATAGGAATGGCTTTATGCAAGCATAGAGATGGTGAAGTAATAAGAGATATTGTAGAAGCAAATGATATCCATATAGTTGATGATTTATCCACATGGAATATAAAAAAATACAAAAAAAATAACTTGATTGTGGATAACAAAAATGAAGCTGTGGATAAATTACAAGAAAATGAACTGTGGATAGAATCAGATAATCTATCAGTGAATGAAGAAATAGATAGAAGACTTTCATTTAAATATAAATATGAAGAGTCAAGTAAATTAAGAAGCAATTATTCTGTATCTGATTTAAAAAGGAAGAATTACGAAGAAGATAATGATTTAGAAGTAAAGGAACTATTTCCTACTAAAAATATAATTAAGCCAAAATTTCTTCAAAAGGAAAAAGGACTTACTTCATCTGAAAAAGGAACTGCTATTCATTTTGTAATGCAAAAATTAAGATTAAATAAAGTTAATAACAGTATGGAAATAGAAGAGCAATTAAAATTTTTATTAGAAAATGATTTGTTAAGTGAAGAGGAATATAAAATAATTGATAAAAATAAGATAATGAAATTTTTCAATAGTAATTTAGGCAAAAGATTAATAAATGCTTTTAAATTAGAAAATGATATTTATAGGGAATTCCCATTTTATACTGAAATAAACCCAGTTGAAGTGGATAATACTTTATCTAAGGAAATTCAAGATGATAAGGTAAGAATCCAAGGAGTTATAGATTGCTTCTTTGTTGAAGAAGGTGAAATAGTACTATTAGATTATAAAACTGATTATGTAAAAAGTAATGATGCATTAGAGATAATAAACAAATATAAAATCCAATTAAAGTATTATAAAGATGCATTAGAGAAAATAACTAATAAAACTGTTAAGGAATGTTATTTGTATTTATTTAATATTGATAAGGAAATTTTAGTAGAAATATAAGATAAAAATAGGCTATATACATAAATAGTTTAAAATGGAACCTATAGAATAGACACTAAAAAAGAACTATTCTTATAGGTTCTTTTTTTGTACAATGAATTTAATAATCATAAAGTAGGATGTGAAACGAATGGCAATAAATAGAAAATTATTTAGT